>DATHMF010000058.1 GCA_035487355.1 Terriglobales bacterium
CTACAGTTACACTCTTGATCCGGCGTCGCAGGTTCCAAGCATAGTGACAGCCGGTGCTGGAGTAGGAAAGATCAATACAAATCCAACGCCGACTCCAACTCCAACTCCAACTCCCACTGCCACTCCGACGCCGACACCCACACCCACAGCTACACCTACGCCGACACCTACTCCGACACCGACGCCAACTCCGACACCGACGCCAACTACGACACCAACGCCTCCTCCGGGACAGTGGACCAGCGCACTCGGCAGCATTAGCCCGAGTCCCACTCACGTGGGAACCGGAACCGGCGTGGTCGTGGTTTTCACGAACCTCGCGAGCGGTCATCAGACCGCCAACCTGACCATTCAAGTTGTGAATTCATCCGGAACGGTGGTGGCCTCGACGACGGATGCCAACGAAGATGTTGCTGGAGGACAAACCGACAGTGACACTCTTAATTGGACGCCTGCGGCGACAGGGACCTACACGGTGGTAGGGCTGGTGACGAACTCATCCACCGGGGCAGTGCTCTCACAGAAAAATGTCGGCACGGCCACAGTCAACTAGGCTCATGATTGCCATGAGCTGAAGTTCAAACCGCAGTTTTTAAACAACCTCCGCCGGGGAACCATTCTCCGGCGGAATTTCCTTTGGTAGAGACGCAGCATGCCGCGCCTTCCAATCGTTTAACAAATGTAAACATATCGTTGCTATCTTTGAGATTGACACAATCATTGCACAGTTTTACATTTTGAAACGTCTTGGAATCCGCACATTCAGAAGGAAGTCATATGAAGAATCGCCGTGAATTGCTGCAGATGTCGTTGCTGGCTGGCGGAGCGCTTTTTGCTGCCCCTGCGTTGTTGCGCGGCAGCGCATTGGAATCATTCTTACCGGATGCAGACTCATTAGAAGACCCCTGGAACCAACTCCCGGCCATCCTCGAGCGGATCAAACCACCCGTATTCCCGAACCGCAGCTTTAACATTACGAAATTCGGAGCGGTTGGCAACAACAAGACCGACAACACGGAGGCTTTCAGGAAGGCAATTGCCGCGTGCGTGCAATCCGCTGGGGGCCGGGTGGTTGTGCCTGCGGGCGAGTTCCTCACCGGCGCCATCGAGCTGAAGAGCAACGTCAATCTTCACGTCAGCAAGGGAGCGACTATTCGCTTCACGCACGATACCAGCAAGTATCCGCTGGTGTTCACGCGCTGGGAGGGTACCGAGCTGATGAATTACTCGCCGTTTATTTATGCCTTCAAGCAGGAAAACGTCGCTATTACAGGTGAAGGTACGATTGATGGCAACGCCGATTGCGAGCATTGGTGGCCTTGGACTGGCCGTGCGGATTGTGGCTGGAAGAAGGGTGATCCGAACAAGGAAGATGATCGCAACCGGCTTCACGACATGGCTGAAAAAGGAGTGCCCGTCAGCGAGCGCATCTTCGGGCCGGGGCACTATCTTCGGCCGCAATTCATTCAGCCCTATGCTTGCAAGAATGTGCTGATCGAAGGCGTTTCGCTTCTCGGATCGCCGATGTGGCAGGTGCATCCCTGCCTCTGCACCAACGTCACCGTGCGCGGACTCAACATCAGCGCCTTTGGCCCGAACACCGATGGTTGTGATCCGGAATCATGCACCGACGTGCTGATCAAAGACTGTTTCTTCAACACCGGTGATGATTGCATTGCTATCAAGTCGGGAAGGAACGCCGATGGCCGCCGGACCAACACACCCTCGCGCAACATCGTCATCCAGGGATGCCGCATGAAAGACGGGCACGGCGGGGTGAGCATCGGCAGTGAGATTTCAGGCGGCGTGCGCAACGTTTTCGCTGAAAACTGCCAGATGGATAGCCCTCATCTGTATAGCGTCGTTCGCCTCAAGAACAATGCCATGCGCGGCGGAGTGCTGGAAAACATCTATGCGCGGAACATCGAAGTCGGCCAGGTTTCGATGGCCGGCCTCTCTATAGACTTTTTCTACGAGGAAGGCAAGTCGGGCACGTTCACGCCGGTTGCCCGCAACATTGAGCTTCGTAATATCAAAGTGCAAAAGGCAGACTATGCGCTGTACCTGCGCGGCTTCGAAAACGCACCTATTGAAAATGTCCGCCTGGTTGAGTGCGACTTCAATCGAGTAGCCAAATCTAACGTTCTTGAGAATGTGAAAGATCTTTTCCTTCACGACGTGCACGTGAACGGCAAACTACTGGATTCGGTCTGAAATGGGTAGAACGCTTGCAAATCGAAGGGAAGAGAGCATGTCTCTGATGGTCAAGCTGGGGGATTATCAGCTCAACAAAGTGGCCGAGCCGCCTCATCATTGGCGCTATCGGCCGTCGAGCCTGTTAACCATATTAAGATTCTACGGAGACAAATTCGTACGGCTGGTGCGAGGCATTGAGTACGTCCGTACTCTGGTTGAGTATGGAGGAAGGTCCGCAGACTCTGACGATGCGATTCCCCTCGAGGCCATTAACTTAGTGCTGCCGTCCTTCCAGGAAATAGAACAGCATTGCGATCAGTTAGGCCTGCGTGACACCGGAAACTGCGTTCGCCGGTTGATCAAAGAGCTGCGCTCTTTTCATAACGTTCGCACCTACGGTCAAGCCATCATCGAACTGCAAACCAGTCTGGCGGAAGAGCTCGCGCATCATGTTTTTGTTCGCGTGGAAAAGCCGCACTACTACGGGAAGAACCCGCGTTTTGCTCAGCTCGTAGCTGAAATATATCCGGAGATTGCTTACGACGTGGTGGAAGCGGGGAACTGCCTGGCCACGGGACGGGGGACGGCCTGTGTTTTTCATCTCATGCGGATCATGGATTTCGGGCTGCAGAAAATAGGTCCCAAACTGAAGATCCAGAAAATACAAAACAAGAGCTGGCAGCAGATATTAAACCAGATGAATAGGGCCATCAGCCGAATGCCGGAGAGCACTGCAGTTTTAAAAAAGAAGAAAGAAGTCTATGCCGAAATGGTCGCGCTGCTGGAGACCGTGAAAACGGCTTGGGGAGATGCTGCCATGACTCCCAAACCGGCCCATACATTAAAAGAAGCGGAGACATTGCTGGGTACGGTAAGCGAATTTATGGTTCACGTTGCTTCCATCCTGAATCCTAAATCCTTCAAACCCTCAGTTGACAAGACACGAAGCCGATCGCTGACGCCCTACCTGCAAGACAAAATTCATTACAACTGAAGTGCAGCCTTGCTTATTCAAAAAGCAAAGGCCGGAATTGACACTTAAATTCCGGCCAAAAGAACGGCGTTTTGCTTAAAAATCTGCACGGCGTGGCTCAAAGGACGAGGGCACGATCACACTGCCGCTGCCATTGATGAAATAGGCGTCTGCCTTGATTGTGTTCGGCGGTGCATCGCAGGCAAGCACCGCATCGCCGCCATGCTGCGGACCAGAATTGATATCATAGCCCGCGCCATTGCCGATGATCTTGAAAACTGATTTGCCGGCCGGGATTGTAAAACTAATCGTTGCCGGAGGATTCGGTGGCGCTCCCAAGGTATCGTTGGCGGTCAAGGTGCAGCTCAAGGCTTGATCGCTGGTGTTCTTAAAGCCCCATTGCGTAAGGAATCCGGTGAATGTGCTCCAGCGCGGGTTGTAATAAGTAGTATCAAGAACGTGCAGGTCAAGCAGTATGTTTCCTGTGGTCCCGGTGGTAATGCCAACAACATAGATTCCTGTTGCAGGCGCAATCCAGGTGCGGCGACGATCAGAAAAACCAGACAGGAGCGGATCACTAAAGGTGTTGCCGTTCACAGTCAGGGTGTCTGTCAACGGCGTAGTGCACGGTGTATCCGTAGAGTTGTACACGGTAGTCGCTGCCACGTAGATGCCAGTGTCTGTCAACTGTGGGGCTTTCGTCTCAAGCGAATAGGAATGTCCGGCATAACCGAATACGGCGTACCAATAGGTAATACTGGCCCCACTCAGGAAATTTTGAATGTGAATGCCGGTTGCGGGTAAATATAGAGGTGCAGTACAGGTTGTGGTTTGGGCAAAGCCCATATTTGCCGACAAAACCAAAGTCAGGACAATCAATAGTTTAAGCTTCATTTTTTCTCCTCATCAATTGGAACTAAAAACACGCTTTGCCGGCCCAGCAACTAAAGTACGTGGAAGCAGGCTTGTTCAGATGGGGGGATGCCAATTTTTATTCTGCTACAGACAAGGCCTAGTAGGTGAACTGACTTTAGAAATCGTTTCAGCTAGGGCGTCTTTTTTTTATGACTTTATGAATTTTGTGTCGCTAAAGGCAGGCCAAGTTCTTGGAGGTCCTGGACCCAATGGGTGAGAAGCAAAATCAGCCTTTTCAATTGTCTTTCAACAGCTCTTTGAAGGTTGATTTCCAAAGATCGCGAGTGACCTCGGATGGTTGTTGTGGCAATATGACACTCATGAACGGAGAAAACGTCGTGAACAACCGCACAAAAAACGCTGCACGTATTGCAATGCTCGGATTATTGTTTGGATGGTTTTGCGCTGGGTGCAATAAGGGCGTGGCTGTTCCAAGTGATTGCCAGAGGTTCCTCGACCAGTTTTTTCAGGCGGTTAAGTCAAACGATGTTGGAAAACTACAAGAGCTTTCTTTTCCGGAGAGCGTAATGGACCTCAGCGGAGTGCCACAAGAGGTCGCGGACCGGATGCGCGACGATCATAAGCAGATGGACAAGACTCAACTTGAAAAGATGAAGCAAATGTTTGGTGAATTCGAGAGTTACTCTGTGGTAAGCGTGGAAGTGACTCCAGTCACCGCGGCTGACTTGGAAGCTGTAAAGATGCAGGGGGCAAAGGATTTTTCGGCAGGGACTCATGCCGTGATTATTTGTAAGGCAAAATTCTCAAAACTGTCTGGGCAGTTTGCTTTCGAACTCATTAAAAAGGCTTCAGAGTCGGAATATTTATATGAAGCTTACCGTTTTGAAGCACAATGATGATGTGGGGAATGTTTTCAACGGAGTGCGGACACAAACACCGCCAAAAGAAGGTTTGGTAGCGCTAACGGGAATCGAACCCGTGTTTTAAGATTGAGAATCTCACGTCCTAACCCCTAGACGATAGCGCCACTCACGGGGACAAAAAAAATTATAACAGCAATGCAGCCTGAGCTGAATTGCTGCGTCCCTTGTTAGCGCTCATCCTCGCCCGCCCACAGATCAATGCCCCAGATGGAAGCGCCGGGTTCAACGCACTCCAGGCCTACTTGGCCTTCGGTTTTAAGTTCGCGGCTGCCGACCCAGGCTACGCGGTAGATGGCTTTTTCCTTGCCACGTTGAATGGTTACGACATCGCCGGGCTTGACTGAGCTCCGGACGCCGCCCAGCCGTGCGCCGCGCGGGCTCGCATTCAGCGTGCATGCCATTTCGGTCTTCGGGCGCTTGTCTTGGTCCATGATGATGACCTTCACAGGAAGTGCTATTGGTGTGCGTTGTTCGCGGCGTTTGCCCATTTTGGAACTTTCCGTTTCTGGAATTTACAGGGACTCAGCGCGCGCTTTGCAGTCCGCGCCAAAAAGAATAAAGATTTGCTGAAACCCAAAGGAGGAGGTAAGAAAGAATATTAATCCAAATTGCTCAAAGCTGCAAGAAATTTAGTTAAACCAAAACGGGACAGCAGCCAGATGCGGCAGAGCCACAATTATAAGCGCCGCCGAAGTCAAGTCCCAAAATGAATCGATTTTCAGTGCCCTTGTTCTTCCAGAAACTTTTCGACTTCCAGGGCAGCCATGCAGCCGGTGCCGGCAGCGGTGATAGCCTGGCGGTAGCGCCGGTCCTGGACGTCGCCGCAAGCGTAAACGCCCGGCACCTTGGTATGGACATAATCTCGCGTAACCAGATACCCATCTTTATCAGTCTCCAGGGCCCCGTCAAACATTTTGGTATTGGGAATATGGCCAATTCCCAGGAACATGGCGCTCGCGGGGAGCGTACTCAACTCGCCGCTTTTGACGTTGCGCAACTTCAGGCCCGTTACTTCTTTCTTGCTGACGTCGAGCACCTCTTCA
The DNA here is from genome assembly GCA_035487355.1 of Terriglobales bacterium. Classification (NCBI taxonomy): domain Bacteria; kingdom Pseudomonadati; phylum Acidobacteriota; class Terriglobia; order Terriglobales; species Terriglobales bacterium. Next base: position 6,012 of record DATHMF010000058.1, read on the forward strand.
ACCACGGTATGCGGCAAGAAGTGGATCTTCTCGTGACTGCGCGCACGCTCCAGCATGATCTTAGATGCGCGAAAAGCTTCGCTGCGATGAATCAGAGTGACCTTGGTCGCGAAGCGTGTCAGGAACAGGGCTTCTTCCATGGCCGAGTCACCACCGCCGATCACAGTAATCTCTTTGCCGGAAAAAAAGAAGCCGTCGCAGGTGGCGCAGGAAGAAACGCCGTATCCAATCAGTGCCTGTTCGCTGGGCAGTCCGAGCCAGCGCGCGCTGGCTCCGCTTGCGATGATCAGGGTGCGGGTGCGCAGCGTTTCTTTTCCCAGGTTCAGCACAAAAGGCCTCTGGTTCAAGTCGGCGGAGACAACATGTTTCAGTTCAATCTCGGCGCCGAAGCGAATGGCCTGCTTCTTCATGTTTTCAATCAGCTCTGGCCCCTGAATCCCTTCGGGGAAGCCGGGAAAATTTTCCACGAGTGTGGTGAGTGAAAGCTGGCCTCCGGGTTCATGTCCTTCGAGGACAAGCGGCTTCAAGTTGGCGCGTGCAGTATAAATAGCGGCGGTCAGCCCGGAGCATCCCGAGCCGAGAATCACTGTGTTATGAACAGAATCATGCATAGTTGTTGGATTCCAACTTTTCTTTAAAGTTTCAGAGTCACAAATCTTAAGGTTCGTTGAACTGGTTTCGTGCCCAGCCTAAGGCTGCTTGCTCGGCGGAGCGGGCAGCCCAGGCTTCGTGCTTTTCGGCTTGTGGGTTTCCGGGCTATTTGTTTTTTCACCCACTCCCAGCCGGCGCAGGTCGGTAGGCACGGTGGTGCGCACATTCAGCGCCGTGCGGTAGTGACTCAAGATGGCCGAGGCTTGCTGAAACAGCGGATCATACGCGTGCTGGTCAGCTTCCGGGCAGCGCGCCAGCGCCACTGACGATTTGCCGAAGCGCTCGATGCGAACATGGTCCACCGGCGTATCGGACTTTAATACCTGGGCAGGATCTGCGCTCGCAGAGACCTTGTCTTCCATCGAAACCTGGATCACGTCTTTCATTTCGCGCGACCGGAAAACCAGCGTCTCTACAATCCCACCTGAGTCTACGCTGATTGAGTATTGCACGCTGACAAAAGGGGAATCCGGCGGAAACTCTCTTCGTATGCGCACCCAGTTGGAAGGTGCACTCTCGCCGCTGACCACCTGCGAGGATCCCAGCACGGAACTCAGCCCCGCCGGCGCTTCGGTCATCGTCGTGCGCCCGCGCGATATCTCAAAATCAGGCGCAAAATGGATCTTTGCCGGCAAGCGCTCCAGTGCGGTGCTCAACTCCTGCTTTTCGGTTTCTGAAGGTGAACACACATTCAGATAGTTGATTTTGACCTGTGATTTGGTTCCCTCGGCCGTCTGCTGCGCAAATCCTGCCGCGCCCGCAAGTCCAGCCAGGAAAAAAGAGAGAAGCAATAAAGGTTTCCTCAGCACGAACAAGATTGTATTCGCCCAGCAGCCCGGCTGGCTATGGAAAAGCAGTTTCTCAACTGGCATTTGGTCTTCTCCACGCCTCTGCGGTGATTCCCCGCCATCGCTGGCAGAAAACAGGCGACTGGGAGCGGCAACTGGCAGCCGCTTTAATCCGGGCTACAATTGATCTATGGCAAATTTGATTCTAGTTTACGGAATGCGGCTGCTCCCTGCCGATGAAATTGTCGAAGTTGGCGAAGCTCCGGTGAAACTCAAGAACGGACACGAGGCGCACGTTACCATGCACGTGCTCGAAGGCAGCAAGGAAGACATTGAAAAACAATTGCGTACAAGTCTGGAAGCATTTTTCGATTTTTATCCGGAAATCTAAAATATTGAGTCATTGGGTCATCGGATGATTGATCCATTGGGTTCAATTCGCCCAATGACCCAATGATTCGATGACCCGATTACTCAATTCTTCAATGACTCAATTCTTCAATCATGGTGGTTCTTTAATAATGTCTCAATCGTCGAGAGAAATTCATCAATATCAATGGGCTTAAAAAGCACCGCAACTCCTTCCCGGTCGGCCCGGTCCACGGCTTCCTTGGAGGCGTATCCCGTGAGCAGCACGCACGGAACATTGGGAGTGCGCACCCGTGCTGCATCAAAGACTTCGAATCCCGTGCGTTTTTCTTCCAGCGAGAGATCGCACAGCAGCAAGTCGAAGTTCTGCCGATGCACCTCGCTGACCGCTTGCTTGCAGCTTCCAACCGCGGTAGCGGCGTAGCCTTGTTGTTCAAGAATCATCCGGTAAGTGAAGAGGACAGCCGCCTCGTCATCCACGACCAGGATGGATGGTTTGTTGTTCATGGCGAACACTTGCTCTATACCGTTTTAAACTATAGGCGATTCCACAATTACTGTATCCACTACGGTGGAAGAGCGGGCCTTTAGGCCCGCGTTGAGATGCCAAGCAAATGGGCTTCAGCCCCGGTGCCGCGCGGATGCACCAATTCTGGAATTGCTTTAGAACGGTTTCATGACAGCTTTCGGAGGGCAACGGCTGGTTCTTGTTTATCCGTCGCCAAAAACTGGCAACCGGCAACCTGTCCCGACGTGCCGTGGACTGCTATCGAACCACCGGAAGATCAATCTTAAAAACCGTGCCCTTTCCCAGTATGCTTTTTACGCGCATCTTGCCGCTGTGGTTCTCAATAATGCCTTTCACAATCCACAATCCCAGGCCTGTGCCCTTTTCGCCCTTGGTGGAAACAAAGGGTTCAAAAATCGTCTTGAGGATCTCGCTGGGAATTCCAGTTCCGGTGTCGGCCACGGTGAGGCGCGCCCATCCATGGATTCCATCGGACGCGGGAAAGTGCCGTGTGCGCACCTTCAGCACCGCCGGGCGCGTCGAAGCGCTGCCCTCGCACTCGCTGGACGGGGTTATGCTGTCTCTGGCATTGATCACCAGGTTTGAAACCACCTGCCTGAACTGGTCAGGAGAGCCCACGATCACAGGCAGCGTGGCCAGGTCTTTTTCAATTCGGATGCCCGAACGTTCCAACTGTCGCGAGAAGAGCGTCAAAGTATCTTCCACCACGCTATTGACGTCAATCGCGCACACCTGCTCCGAATGCCGGTAGAGGCCGAGCATCTGGCGCACAATACGCGCCACGCGGTCGGTTTCGCTTTTCAGGATCTCATAGATGGGCTGGGCCTCCGGCTTCATTACCCCTTGCATGAGGAAGATGGCATTCTTGATCGCCTCCATGGGGTTGTTGACCTCATGGGCAATGGTTCCCGCCAGCCGGCCGGTGGCGGCGAATTTTTCCATCTCGATCATGCGTCTTGTCATCTGTAACTGTTCCAGCTTGCGAAATGCTGAAAGGTCGCGCAGCACGGTAATGGTGTAAGAGACCTGTCCGCGCTTGTCATAAATCTTGCCCGAGCGGGTGTCGTAATCAACCTCGCCCTTGTTCTCCAGTGAATAGAGACGCAGACAGCCCTCCTGGCGGGTAGCAAACGAGAAGGTAAATGCCTGCAGATGTGCATCAAGCTTCACTTGGTTGTTCACAATGCGCGGATCAACCGTGCCCAGGCGAATCGGTCCGTCCCTGGTCTGGCGCATCTGGCCAAATAGCTCCTGGGCGAGGGAATCGAGCATCACCACCCGGGCCGAGCCGTCGGCCACAATGATGGGATCGCCCACGTTCTCAATCACCATGTGCATCAGGTCGCGGTCCTGGCGCACCACCTCTTGTGCATCTTGCAGGCGCTCCATGTTGGCGCGGAACTCCTGATCGGCGCGGCGCAGATCGGTAACGTCGCGCATTACGGTGACCAGCCCGCTGCGCTGTCCATCGCGGCTGAAGCTCGGCGTGGTGACGGCTTCAAATAGAACTTCTTCACCTTCGTGAATGTCAATCAGCGTCAGGTCGCGTGAAGAATTCGGGCTGCCGGAAACTGCCATGGAAGCGAGTGCAGCCGAAAACAGAAGGTTGTTGAGTTCAACTGCGCGCGCCGCACCCTCGGAGACTTCTTTTTCGGGAAGCTTGAAGAAGCGCTCGGCAGCGCAGTTCTGTGCAATCACCCTGTGCTGCGCATCGGTCAGGATGACCGGGTCGGCCATGCTCTGCAGCAGGGTCTGCATCTGCGCGATGATTGCGTCGTTGTCGCGCATGCGATTGTAGTAGTGGTCCACCTTGAACAAGCGGGAGAGATGTCCGTTGGCTGTCTCGATAAGCGAACGCAGATCGCTCATCTGGCGCTCACTCACCTGCGCCGGCATTTCCACCAGGACTGCGCCGGCGTAGGCCCGCATCTCGCAGGTGCGGCACACTTGCTCAGAAATTTCCAGGGCGCCCGGCTTGAGAAAGTTCTGCACGGCCAGGCAGGACCGGTTTCTGCGCTCCGCCTCCCAGCAAGCGTTGCGGTTCTTGAAGAGCACAGGATGGCAATGGATAGAGCGCCCGTTGGTGCCGGCCTTGGGGACCACCGCCGGCTTCAGGGAACGCAGAACGCCCACAATTGAATTCTCTCCTTGCCAGAGGGCGGTGGTGAACTTCTGCAGGTAACTCTGGCTGCAGTGGATGGCTGCGACCGGCTTGATTTCACCGCTCTCCATATCGAGCGCGACCACAAGGGCGCGTGGAAAGCCCAGTGCAACCACCTCTTCCATCAGGATGGGATAAATCTCGTCGGAGCGTTCAGCGGAAAGCAGCCGGAAAGCAGCCCGACCCCTTTCGGGAATCAGATCGCGTTCGCTCTTGGGCACGAGTTGCGGAGCTTGCGCGCGCATTTCTGGAGTTGCCATACTTCGAGAACTTTTGGACACAAGGATTCAACTCTTATCTGCGCGCAGCAGTCCGGCGCAGGCGCGTTGTAGTTTCAATCACCTGCGGCGCTGGGGTCTCTTCCGAGAGTTGCGGACAGGCAACCAGTCCCACCGGGCCGACGGCATTTGCGTGCTTAAGGTATGTATCAATCGAGGCCACCACCCGCGCCTCTGCCCTGATCAGGTCTATACCGGCTAGGGAGATGCGCACCCACGGGTCAATCACAATGCCTTTGTCGAGCACGCGATCCAGTACATCAATAAGACTGGAACCGCCTGGTACACGTTCAACCGCCATGTTTTCCTCCAGTGCTCACGAACTCCCCTGGCACTGCCCCTAACCTTTACAACCAGTCATAAATACTTTTCGCAGGAACCCGCGATACATGTATCAGGGCACGACTTGAGTCGGGCCGTAAAGCATGAAATGTCTCGGGCTTTAGCCCCTGCGGTAAAAATATTCACCCAGCTCACCAGACCCTTGTCGAATACGCGGTCGAGGATGTCTATCAGGTTCGTTGTTCCGGAAACAGTAGGGACCCATTCCATAGTAGGTTGTACTGCTTTAAATGAAGTATCGCGAACCGAGTGGTGGGCGTGTACCCTTTCGATTGCGCGTCCTGCAAAATCCTACCAACCTCGAATCGCGCTGCTAACCTGCCACAAACTTGCGTTAAGGAATGCTACTGCCGCTGCTGCTCCGTGTCAACGCAAGCCACACCTATTTTTTCGTATAACTTGCTTGAAAAAATCAGGTTTTTACCCGGGGCATTAACGAAAAGCACGCCAAGACTCAGTACCCCTCCGCAGCCTTGGATTCCGCCCCCTCCGCCGGAGTTGCATCAACCCAGAGGCGGTGTAGCGCCGGCGTCTCGCCAGCTGTCGTGTGGGCATGCTGCCCACACGTACTTTGCCAAAGTTCAAAACTTTTTTAACACTGGGCAACGGGCAACCGGCCACTGGCAACTGCTCCTACACTTTCACAAACGAGTACGGCGGCCACGGGCCGGTGAATTCAATACGTCGCTGAAACTGCCACTGGCGGGAAAAATTCTCCATGATGGAATTAAATTGCTGTTGCCGTCCGCGCGGCAACAGGATGGAAGCCTGCCATTCGAGCCCCGGCTGTCCGCCGCTTACCTTGCCCGCCGTTGCTGTCTCCAGCACAATCTGGTCCAGTGCAGCCGCCAGCTTTTGTACTTCAAGCGAGAGCGCACGTGGCCGGCTGCGTTGCTGCATCTCGTCATGCAGGGCAGACGCTTTGCGGCGCAGGTAATCCGGGCCCGAGCTGGCGCCTAGCCCGCGGGGCTGCTGTTCCAGAAAAACTTTAACACCCCACTCGTCGGCATCGGTGACATGCTGCAGGGATTTAAGCAGCGCCCGCTTGCGTGCCGTTATGTCTTGTGCCAAGGGCTCTTCACTGTGAAATATCGTGCCCAAGCGCGCAGGCAAGACCGGGCCGCGGCGCACCAGCTCGCTCACCACCCGCTGATGGCGCACGCCGGCCGTCGCCAGCCAGTTGAGATTTTCCATATTCGAGGAGATCTTTTCTGCGAACCCACTGCGGCTTACACGGCTGATCCAGCAGGTAAAGCCGGCGCAAAGCAGCGGCTCGACCAGTGCTGTCCCGTCAACTCCCTCCAGGTGCACCGGCTCAAACTTGTGCCGTAGCGGCGCAATTCCATACAGATACAGCGAGGTGCCCAACGCGCTTCTATTGTGATTGCCTGTGGCGCCTCGTGCTCTTTTGCCCGAGTTTTTTCTGCTCCGCCTTTGGATTGCCGTTTTGTTTTTGCGCTTACTGGTCTTTGCAGTTGCCATAGTTCATGCGTGAACGATTTTACCCTGCTCCGCCCAGCTATTTCTTCGGGAAAATTTCGCATCACCAGCCAGGAAGCGGCTCAGCCAGCATGACCGGGGGTCAGAACAAGGGATTTGCCAAAACCCCCACTCTAAAATCTAAGCATCTGATAATAAATGACTTATTTAAACTTGAAAACTTTGATTAAAATTGAGGTTTTCAAGTTTCGATTTCCACAGTCCTCTAACCTCAACCGTATAATTTATCGGGTATAGTTCCGGTCATGGAGATTCTCCGCTACATCCGGCGAAAGCTTGCGGCGTCGGGCCTGCTGCCCCAGAGCCGCCTGGCCTATTTTTCGTTGCTGATGCTAGGCATGGACCTGCTCCTGGTACTGATTCGATGGTTGATCCTGCTGGCCGCGCGCCCGGAAAACGGTCCAGTTGCTGCACAGTCGGCACTCGGCGGCTGGATTGCTCTCTTAACATTTGTGAATGCCATACTTTTTGGCATTCTTGCCGTACGCTGGCTGCGCAACACATTAATGTGGCGCCTGCGCAACCGGCTGATCGTGACCTATCTTTTCATCGGAGTCATTCCGGTCGGCTTGATTGCGGCAATCGTTCTGTTGGGTGGCTATCTGATCGCGGCCCAGTTCGCGATCGTCCTGGCTTCGCATGACATCCACACGGAGATAGACAATCTTCAGGACGCCAATGCCGAATTAGCCGGACGTTTAGCCGATGCCGCTCGTCACGGTCTTCCCTTATCGCAACCCGGCATTTTGCAAGACAACTTGGCTGCGCTGTACAAAGATTTTCCTGGATTGCAGGTTACGGCCACCTTCAAAGGACAGAGTGAAATCTTCAGCGCACAGAGTACACGACGCGGTTCAGCTCCTCCGATTTGGATCAAAGGCCAGTATGGCGGATTGGTATCGGAAGACGACCACACTCTGCATCTGCGAACTGTGACGCTGACCCCGGTAGGCAACGATGTTCTTACGGTGCAGGCAGGCGTGCCGGTGGATGCCAGGGAGCTTTCTCGGATCGGCAGGAACCTGGGCGAAATTATCCTCGCCACCGGTCGCGTGGTCACCGACGCAGACGGCACTCAAAAGCTCGTCTTCGATATGAATAGTCCAGAAGGAAAGGTACGTGGCGGAAGCATCCCGCTTGCGATTAATTTCCTGGACCATGATGTTTCAGTTCCCAATCCATTCCCCATAGTGAACTGGCCGTCAGGCAGGAACGAAACTCTGTTCATGGTTGTAAGCACCCGGCCATCAGTCCTCTATCCGCGTCTATTCCTGACGTCCAGTGAATACGCAACAAGAATTAAAACCGCGTTGTTTGGAATTGCGGTCATGTTTGCGTTTATCGAGCTCGTCGCTCTGATCATCGGCCTGCGCATTACGCGCACCATTACCCGGTCGGTGGCTGCGCTTTATAAGGGCACCGAGCGCGTTAACCAGGGCGATTTTCATCATCGCATCGAGGTCAAAACGCGTGACCAATTGGCTGCGCTCGAAACCTCGTTCAATTCCATGACTACGTCGCTGGAAGCCCTGATTGCCGAGCAAAAAGAAAAACAGCGTCTCGAAAGCGAATTGGCCATCGCACAAGAGGTGCAGGGGCAGCTTTTTCCCAAGCTGGATCAACAGATTGCTTCGCTGGAAGTGCACGGCGTTTGCCGTCCGGCGCGTACAGTCAGTGGAGATTACTATGACTTTCTTATGCTTGGCGCAGAGCGCATGGGAATTGCAGTGGGCGACATCAGCGGCAAGGGTATTTCGGCCGCCTTGCTTATGGCTACAGTTCACTCTGCCGTGAGGGTATACGAATTTGAAGGGCTTCCCAGTCACGCCAGGCTGACCACCGCCGCCTTCGCAGCAGCCAGCAGGCACAAGGGGGGACTAGCAACCGCGGATGCCCCGAGCACGACAAACGGCAACGCAGCTCATTCGCCCAGCGAGGTCTTGTGGCTGCTTAACCGCCATCTGTTCCGCAGCACTCCGACGGAAAAATACGCAACCATGTTTTTGGGTGTTTTTGATGGCAGTAACCGGCAACTTACCTATTGCAATGCCGGTCATCTTCCCCCGATGATTCTGGGTGCAAATGGCGAGGTTCGCCGGCTGGAGGCCGGTGGTACTGTCGTTGGGCTGCTGGACAACATGTCTTATGAAGAAAAGTCCGTCGAGCTGCATTCCAAGGACCTGTTTGTGGCCTACAGCGATGGCGTCACCGAGCCGGAGAACGAGTTCGGGGAATTTGGCGAAGCCCGCCTGCTGGAGATTTTGCAGGCGAACCAGCAACTGCCTCTGGCGCGGCTTTCGGAAATAGTGACTGCCGCCGTGGTGGACTGGATGGGTGCTGCTGAGCAGCCCGATGATGTGACCCTGGTCCTGGCGCGTGCGCTTTGATGGAATTGATGTAGGAGATGTAGGATAGGAGCAAACCCATGCGAAAATTCTGCTTTTGGATGTTTGTGATTTCAGTTGCACTTTGCTCTTTTGCTCTCGCCCAGCAGAGCAAAGATAAAAAGGCCCAAGAGAAGAATAAGCCTCAGACCACGGCCACTCCTCAACCCACGCCTCAACCCACGCCCATGCTTCCTGATGAACAACGTCACCTGCAGGAGGCCGGGACCGTGTTAAAAGAAATCCTGAACATGCCCGACTATATCCCGCAACCCCTGCTCAACAAGGCGGAGTGCATTCTGGTTTTTCCTTCCGTCAAAAAATTTGCTATCGGCATTGGGGGCAGTTCCGGTCATGGGGCCTTGAGTTGCCGCACCGGAGAAAAGTTTAATGGTCCCTGGAGCCCGCCTTCTCTGTACACGCTCAAATCAGGCAGCATCGGATTGCAGGTGGGTGGTGCGTCCACAGATTTTGTCCTGCTGATCATGAATCCGCGCGGAGTGGATTCGGTGTTGCGCAGCAAGGTGAAATTGGGCAGCGATGCTGTCGCTACAGCCGGCCCCAGGGGCAGGGCGGCTTCTGCTTCCAGCGATCCCTCCATGCATGCCGAAATCTTCACCTATGCGCGTTCGCGCGGATTATTTGCGGGCGTTTCCCTGGAGGGCGCAACCCTGCGACAGGATAACGACGCCAACCAAAAGATCTATGGCCGCAAGGTTAGCGCCAGCGAGATCGTGCGCCAACAGGCCGTCACCGTAACCGCAGCGGGAGACCTCATGGTTTCCACGCTGAATAAGCTGTCCCCGAGCAATCTGGCGGACCGGGCTCCGGTCCGGTAACTCTTCTGGTACACCGGTATCCGAACACCCACTTTTCGAGTGAAAAGGGTCAAATTGGGAAGAAAACCAAGTATTTTGAATGTTTGTCGTGCACAAAACCCAAATCCGCACTAAAATTCTCTCCGTATAAGTTGCGTGGGGTATTGGTCCCCGCAACTCCTTGTGTAAAGAGAGCTGTATGCCCGTAAACCCCGGTTCAGTGCTGGTGTTGGTCTGCCCCCAGTGCGGCAAAAAATACAAAGGCGACCCGAGTAAGCCGGACGCACGTTATGAGTGCCCGGTTGATCAATCCACGCTGATCCGTTTGGATCTGCAGGCGATCGCAGCGGTGCGGCAAGCACGGTCAGAAGCCAACAGGCCCCAACCGGCACAACGGGAAGTTACTGATGCCGCCAAGCCGGATACTGATGGCGTTGGTTTTTCGCAAGACGATGTCCCCACGCAATCCCCCACACAGCCCTACACACAGTCCTTTAACGATCAGGATGCCACTCGTCTGCTCACTAGCACAGAAAATGATCAGGCCACTGTAAAAATTCCGCCTCCGGAAGCCAGCCGCGATGCTCGCCAAGGACAGGAGAAGATAACGCGAGAGCTCACCATGTCTTACGGGGAAACGTCCACAGAAACTCCCACCAAGGACTTTTCCAGCATGGCCATTCCGGAACAAAAGCTACAAACACAACCCCAGCCCGCACAATCCTCAAGCATCTCGCCTACCGCTTCCGGTTTTGTTCCGATGACCATGCCTACGGGCACAGAACTATTAAACGGATTCGAGCAGCGGCGCTCTGTCGTCGCTGCCCTCGAGCGCATGGGCGGTACTGATCCCGAAACCGGCCGGCTTATCCCGGTTTACAAATATGAGATGAAAAGCAAGCTCGGCCAGGGAGGCATGGGAGAGGTCCACAAAGTTCTTGACCGCGACCTTCGCCGCGAAGTAGCCATGAAGATGTTGCGCCCGCGAGACAGCAGCACGGTGGGGGAGGACGAAATGCTGCGCTTCATCAAGGAAGCGCAGGCCACAGGGCGCCTGGAGCATCCTAATATCGTCCCGGTGCACGATCTGGGAATTGATGCTGAAGCCCGCATTTATTTCACCCTGAAATATGTTAAAGGCCTGTCCCTCAAAGAAGTAATCCGCGGACGCCGCGATAACAAACAACTCGAAGACGGCCGCAAGTTCCGTGACGTATGGAGCGCGCGGCAGATGATTGAAATTTTGATCAGCATCTGCAACGCCATGGCCTACGCCCACAGCAAAGATATTCTTCACCGCGACCTTAAACCCGACAACATCATGCTGGGTAAATTCGGTGAAGTGCTGGTCATGGATTGGGGACTGGCTAAAATCCTGAGCACGCGCGTTGCCGCCAAAGCCGATTCCAAGGAACAGGAAGCATTCCTGGACCTCACCATGCGCGCCAGCCTGGACAGCAGCATGACCATGGAAGGCGCAGTCGCGGGTACGCCTGCCTACATGGCCCCGGAGCAGGCTGCTGGCAGAATCAGCGAACTTGACGAGCGCACGGATGTCTATTCCATGGGGGCAATACTCTACGAGATCCTTTCCAGCGAACCGCCGTATAAAGGCGGTACTGCGTTGGAGGTAGTGCGCAAGGTCAACCAGGACCCGCCGGCGCCGTTACAGACCGGGACGCACGGTTTTAAGCCCATTCCGCGTGAGCTCAAGGCGATTTGCGAAAAATCCATGGCACGCAATCCCGGCGAGCGCTATGCCTCAGCCCAGGACATGCGCAATGACCTGCAGGCATATTTGGAAGATCAACCAGTTTCCTGCTGTCCCGATACGCCGCTGGTACGGTCCATCAAATGGATCAAGCGCAATCGCAACCGGGTGACCGCCAGCGCTACCACAGCGGCTGCGGTACTGGCCGTCGTTCTTCTTGCCTGGTTTGGATACAAGCAATACCGGGTACACCAACTCCTGAGCTCTGCCCAATCTCAGATGGATGAGGGTAAAACGCGCTACAACGCTTATAAAAACTCCATTCTAAAGTTAAGTCCTGACGATCCTTATCGTTTGACCATGCAAGCCTCTGCCCAGGCCGATCTTGCGAATGTCTATCGTGAGAAGCTGCAAGGCGCGGTAGAGGACGCCACCAAGGCGCTCGATGTTTCTCCCGGCAACAAGAGCGCGCGCAGCTTTCTGGCGGAAGGTTACATGGAGTTATGGCGGCTGGCGCTGGCGCAGAACAATGACGAACTGATGAGTGTGTACGGCGGCGAGGTGCTGCGTTATGCGCCGAATCCGGAGGACTACAGCAAAGAACTGGATGGGCTGGGCGATCTGGAACTGACCGTCTCACCGGAAGACGCAGAAGTCTACCTTTTCCGTTTTGAAACCTTGCGCTCTACCGATCAACAGGGCAACGCCTTGCCGCCGCGCCTGATTCCGGTCCCCTTCAATTTGCAAACGCTCACATCAGACGCAGCTTTTCTTCTAGCCGAACAGAACCGGGCCAAAAGCGGGGAAGCGGTCATCAAGGGTACGCATTCCATCTTCCGGCTTGATCCTTCGACTGGTTCGCGCCTGGGTTCGGGAAAAATTTCAGTCCCCGGACTTCCTCCCGGCAGCTACATGTTGCTGGCAACCGCGCTGAATTACGGTGAGACGCGGGTGCCTTTCAAGATGCCACGCCTGGGAACGGTGAACCGCCACATTGATATGCCATTGAGCAGGGAAATCTTGCCCGGGTTCTTTTTCGTGGCCGGCGGAGACGTTTGGGTAGGCGGCGACAGCGCCAACGCTCTGCCCCGGCAGAAAAAGACCATAGCACCCTTTCTCATGTATCACGATGAAATCAGCATGGGCGACTACGCCCAGTTCCTGAAGAGCATTGGCGGAGCTGCCAAAAGCCATCTGCCGCGCGATTTCGGCAAGCCTCTCGCGGTGCTGACCTCCAGCGGGCTGGCTCCGGCCAACGGCAGCGATGCAACCCAGTTCGCTAAATCCCCGGTGCGAGGCATCTCTTACAACGACGTTATGGCTTACATCGAATGGCGCTCCAAACGCGATGCGGTCACCTACCGCCTGCCCACAGAAATTGAATGGGAGGGAACCTGCCGTGGCCCCGACGGCCGTAAATACTCCTGGGGCAATCAGCCCGGGAGGGGATTGGCGATTGTTACTCAAGGTTACGGCGACTCCGGCGCAAACATGAGTTGGAAGTGGGAAGACTACAAGGATGAATCACCCTATGGCGTCCACAACCTGGCGGGCGGAGTGGCCGAATGGACCAGCTCTCTTTACGACGAAAAAGCCAAGTCCACAGATCCGGTTTATGGACAGAGAGCAATTCGTGGCAACGCCTGGTCACTGCCTCCAACCGGGTTGGAGTGTGCTTTCCGTACCTCCGGGCAGCCTGATTATTTCCATCCTACGATCGGCTTCCGTTTAGCCGCCGATTGGCCGGTCAAGCGTACGGGAGCGCCCCAGGCGCCTCCGGACGAGACAGAAAGTCACGACCACGAGACTGCGACGGCGACTCCTAAGCCTTCACCCACGCCAACCCCGCGCAGCAAGATAGATGAGGCGCTGCATAAATTGGGGCTCGACAAATAAATTGATTCATTGAATCATCGGATCATTGAGTCATTGAATTAAAGTTTGAAGGCTGATTTATAAAGTACGATTTTGCTTCGGTGTTTACAGTGCTTTCAAAAAACCGTCGATTTCAAGAAATCATAAATCGTAAATCTTACTTCATACTTCGAACTTCTTGCTTCAAATGATTCAATGACCCGATGAGTCAATGACTCAATCACAGTCTGCGTCCACAATCCCAGGTTCCAGATGCGCTGCCATCATTAAAGGCAAAAGATCCGCTTTGCAGATCAGGATTCACGGTAATTGTGCCGAATCCGGCGATGGGTTTTCCATTGGGAGACTGGAGTGCAATTCCGATGTTGGGATACGTCCCCGCTCCGTCGTATGGCCTGTTGTTTTCCTGTCCGGGGGAGAGGCGGTCGCTCAGCGGACCAATGGTGAAGGCCAGGACACGATTGGAACGGCTGGGGAAACCGAAACCCACATCGCCCGCATATTTCCCACCACCACCGCCATAACACTCTGCGCCGCTTAACTGCTGCTGAAAGGGTTTTTCGATACGAGCTCCCCCGGCCATCGCCGTGGTCGCAGAATTCACCGATCCAAGCACGCTGTCAGAAGACGGATTCTGCTGCTTGTTGCAGCCCGCCAGGAAAAGAACAATCAAAATAACATTCAGAGTAAAAACGAGCAGAAATGTAGGTTGCCGCATCATTTCGTGGACTCCGATTCCTTGAATAGATTCTAAAGCTTCCAGAATTGTTATGTCGCACTTACCGAGAATTTCTGCTCTCGTTTGCGTTTTTTATTCCGGTCTACTTTGCGATTGTAGGACTGATTACAGATCTTAAATCTGAAAGCGTGAACTATCGCGAATCCGACGCTGCGGCGATGATCAGATCCAACGACAGGGAATGTGTGACAGGTTCCTTTGCATTCTTTGCTGTGCCCGTGACTGTCAGTTTGTAGGCGCCAGGTGGAGTGGAATTGTCAGTGAATAAAGTCAATACAGAGACAGAGTTGGGTGAGGCGAAAGGACTTCTGCCCGCTTTCAAATCTACCGAATCGGAGCTGAAACTGGCTTTGGCGCCGGAAGGTAAGCCGCTTACGCTCAGCGATATCATTCCTTGGTACCCGCCAATCGAATCGAGGGCCAGTGTGTAAGCTGTTCCTCCCCCGGCCTGCACGGTCGGTGTGTTTGGAGTCGAAGTGGTGAGAGCAAAGTCCGCCTGGGGAGGATGGACCACCAGCATCACTCGGGTGCTTCGCATGGGACTGCGGTGTTTACTCGCAGCCATGACCTGCAGAGGATAGGAGCCGGCAGGTGTCCAGTATTTCGTGGATATGGTGAGTTGAGAAGGAGGAGGCGTCCCTTGAGGCCTGACGGAAGCGGGACGAAAGCTGGCATTGGCACCCCAAGGTAAACCACCGATGCCAAATGACACCGATCCCTCATCACCCTTGATCAGCGCTAATGTTGTTGTGCAGCTGACAGCCTCTCCAGCAACGACGTCCAGGGATTCCGGTTTCGCCGATAACGAAAAATCAGATGCGTATACCGTTAAGCCTACCTGGGTGTCACGCTTGAGCGGGCCGTGCCTGGTTTGGGCAACCCCCGTGATCGTGAGCTCATAATCGCCGGGTGGAACTTTGTCCCCCACGACTACAGTTAGATATGAATCTCCCGAGTCTTCAAGAACCAGGGCACGATCTGGAACAACAGAGGCTTTAATCCCTTGAGGCAAACCGCTGACACTTAATGGCAGGATTGCCTGAAAACCGTTGATCGATTTGATGGTGACAGCACTGCTTGCCTCGCTTCCTCGAAGCACAGACAGCCGGCCTTCTGTCGTTGTGATTGAAAAATCAGGCGGTCCTGTGTAGATCGTCAATAGAGTGCCGGTAATATGGTCGATTCTCGTGTTCTTATCTTTGCCTTCGATGCTTAGATAGAACTTGTGCGGTTGTAGCCATTTTTCTCGAGACCAAATGTGAAGTGTAGATTTACCTGATCCCGTGATCTGGGGAGGTTCGAAGCTTCCGGTAATGCCTTCAGGCACAAAGCCTTCAGGCGCGATGGCCACCATGCTCAGTGCTACTGTACCCTTGTATCTGCCCATCGGTGTTACGGTGACGGAATAATCGGCTTTGCCACTGACCAGCAGCTTCTGCTCTCCTGAGACCTGCAATGAGAAGTCCGGCTTTTGAAGTCCACGTGCCACTGTCATAGTGCCGGTTTGTGTAGGGCAGTCGCGGCTCTCGCTCGCGGGCAGACTGATGCGGCGTTTGTGCAGAACCCCGAAAAACATTCCGTCAATGTAAACGCGATCTCCCGAGTTTATTTGTTGGTATTCGGCGGGAGTGAGTAAAGAGGTCATAGTATGCAGAAAGTCGTCGTCGCTCTCAGCACCGCCCAAGGAGACATTGCCCAAGGAGAAACTATGACAACCAATATGCAACACGTAGGGGCTGTTTCTTACTTCGAAAATTCCATTGCTCCGCAGCTTTATTTCGACGTAAGGTTTACCCTCAATAAGCACTTTCCGAATACCGAGGATTCGGTCTCCCCAATGGACCGCCATCTCTTCTTCCCACCGGTGTCTGAGCGCCGTGGCAGACTCCTTGTGTCTCTCAATCGGCGGTGCCGGCCGTTGGGCAATTCCTGTACGGCAAAGGCTGATACTCATGAGAAAAATCAAGCAGGTTGTCTTCATGGTCGTTCCTGTCGTGGCTGTGAATAGGCACACCAAGGCCAATTTGCTGTTACTTCATAGGAACGGCACGGTCGTGGAATCTTGCAACTGAGTTTTTCTGCTTTATGCCTCGATCAAAACGATATAAAGCTCTGCTTCGAGCGCCTGACTTCAAGCGGTTTGAGGCTCTTTTGCTGCCAACTCTGCCGCCATTTCTTTAATCCGCCGCAAATCCAGTTTGCCTGTGCCGAGATAAGGCAGGGCCTCAACGTGAAAAAATTGATTGGCGCGGGGCTTCCACAGTGCAGGCAGATCGCTGGCGGCAAATTTTTCCAGACAATCTTTCAATTGAGCGTCGGTCAACGTGTGCAGCACAATCAGGCGCTCGCCTTTCTTTTCGTCGGGTACGGCGGTGACGGCGAATTTTTGTTCGGTGGCGTCGGCCAGCTCGTGCAGGCGTTCTTCCACTTTGATGTGGGGAACCATCTCGCCGCCGATTTTACTGAAGCGGCTCAGGCGGTCGGCGATGGCAAGGAATCCGTCTTCGTCCAGGATGGCAATGTCGCCGGTGTTGTACCAGCCCTCGCGCAAGACTTCGGCGGTCTTCTCCGGGCGATTCAAATATCCCTGCATGACGTTGGGGCCCTTGACCAAGAGCAGGCCCTGTTGCCCAATGGGCTGGGGTTCGCCGGTTTCGGGATGGACAACGCGCACGCTGATGCCGGGCAGAGGATGGCCAATTTTGCCCCGCTTGGCGCCCACTTGGCGGAAGCCGGCTGCGCGGAAGTCGCGGGTATTGACGGCCACCACCGGAGAGCACTCGGTGCAGCCGTAGCCCTCGAGCGGGCGTATGCCGAATTGATCTTCAAAAGCCTGCACGATGCGCTCCGGCAGCTTCTCCGCTCCGGCCAACACAAACTGCACGCTGCCGAAATCTTCAGGCGCGCAACGGCGAATATAAGCCTGCAGAAAAGTCGGCGTGGCCACCATGAAGGTGATGGCATATTTTTGCGCCAGAGCGCCGATGACTCGCGCATCCAAGGGGTTGGGATGGAAGACAACTCCGGTTCCCAAAACCACCGGCAGGCAAACCGTGACCGTGAAGCCGAAAGAGTGAAAGAAGGGAAGTATGCCCAGGATGCGGTCGTGCTTATCCAAAGCAAAAACCTGGCCCATCTGCTGAATGTTAGAGGCGATGTTGTAGTGGCTGAGCATTACGCCCTTGGGATCGCCGGTCGAGCCGCTGGAAAAGATGACTGTCGCCAGGTCGTCGATCTGGGCAGTCTTGCCGCCGCTCAGATAGCGCAACAGCAAGGGGCGGGGTGCCAGCCAGGAGAGCGCGAGGGCAATAATCTTTTCACTGAAGCGCGGGTTAGCGGCGAGCTCTTCGAGCAAAATGACTTTCTCCGGTGGATGCACCGAAATTTTCTCCAGGAAGGCGCGGGCAGAGATCACCGTCTTCAGCTCGCATTGCTGGGCACAAGAGGCGAC
Source organism: Terriglobales bacterium (assembly GCA_035487355.1). NCBI lineage: Bacteria > Pseudomonadati > Acidobacteriota > Terriglobia > Terriglobales > Terriglobales bacterium. Next base: position 23,608 of record DATHMF010000058.1, read on the forward strand.
CACAGCATCAGAGGCGGTGTAGTTCAAATTGACCGGGACTTTCCCCGTGAGCAGCGCAGCGAAATTCACCAGAGTGCCGGGCACCGACGGCGGAAGCAGAATACCCACCATCTTCTGGTCTTGCCACACCCGGCGCAGCCGTCTCGCCAAAAAGATGGTCCGCGTGAGCGCCGAGCCGAAGGTAACCTTGGCCGTCTGGCCATCGGCCATGGCAAAACGTCCACGATGCTTTCTCGCCGTGCGCACAAAACTGTGGTGCAGCGGTTCAATCCGCTTCCGGCGGAGAGCATAAGCTTGCGTGTGCAGCTCTTGCACCGCGCGCCGCACTTCAAACGGAGGCGTATCGGGCGGCAGAGGCTTCCCGAAGCTCACAGTGACGTGGTAGGGGACCTCGCGGGGAATCTTCCATACAAAGCGTCCACGCTCGAAGCTGAAGATGCTTCCCCAGACTCCATCCAGATGCACGGGGATAATGGGCGCATCCACGTTCTTCATGATGCGCTCCATGCCGCGGCGGAAGGGAAGCATCTGCCCGATGCGGGTGATTTGGCCTTCGGCGAAGATGCAGACGATTTGTCCTTGCTGGATGGCTTCGCTCGCAGTGCGCAGCGACCGAATCATCTCCCGCGGGCGGAGCTGTGACGAAATCGGAATCGCATCGCCCAGTTTGGCCAGCGGCTTGATGAATGGCAGGTCGTAGATGTCCTTAAATATGATGAAGCGCACGAAGCGGTCGGTGGAGGCGACGAGCAAGAGTCCATCCATGAACGAGAGGTGGTTGCTGACAAAGAGTGCACCACCCTTGGAGGGAATATTCTCGAGCCCTTCAACCCGGATACGATAAATCGTGCGCGTGGCCATCCACAGCAGCAGCCGCACCAGAGCTTGCGGCAATAGCATCAGGGAATAAACTGTCGCTGCCAGCGTGAGCACTCCGCCAATCAGGAAAATCGTGGCAGGCGATAGATGAAGCAACTTCACGCCGGTGTGGGGAATGACGGCGCCGCTGGTAAGGGCGTAATAGCATCCTGACGCCAGGAACACGCCTACAAAAGAAAGTAAATTGGCGGCGGCCAGCACAGAGCCCTTGCGTTCTTCCTGCGGACGGTGCTGCATAACCGCACTCACCGGGACGATAAAGAATCCGCCGAAGAACCCCAGAGCTGAGAGCAGAACAACCACCTTGACAAAGGTGAGCGCCGGGACAAACAAAACCATGGAAAATACGGTCATCCCAATGGCGCCCAGCGGAACCAGGCCGTATTCGATTTTGTTCCCGGAAAGATATCCTGCCGTTATGCTGCCAACGCCCATGCCCAGTGCCAACGCCACCAGCAGATATCCGATGTGGCTCTCGTCGAGGTGCAGCACATCGGTTCCCAAAATGAAAATGTTGAGCTGAAGCAGTGTTCCCAGGAAAAAGAAATAGGCGTTGCTCATGATCGCCAGCCAGAGCAGGCGGTCCTGGCGGGCGTACTGCACCTCACGCCATAAATCGGCAACAAAATTGAAGCGGAACTTGCGCGCAGGATTGGCGGCCGGCACGCGCGTGATGCCGAAACTTGTTCCCAGGCCAACCAGGGCCAGTGTCACCAGCAGCGCACCCGACCAATACTGCCGGCCATGAAAGTACTGTGCCAAAATAGGACCGATCGCCGTGCCCAGGATGATGGCGAGAAAAGTCCCTAATTCAAGTACGCCGTTGCCCCAGGAGAGCCGTTCGCGAGGCAGCAGCTCGGGCATCAAACCATACTTGGAAGGGCCGAAGATGGCGCTGTGCACTCCCATCAAAAAAACCGCGGTCAGCAGCAACGCGGGAATAGAAAAAAATAACCCGCAAGTGGCCGCCAGCATGATGGCAATCTCGAAGACCTTGATGCTGATGGTGATGGTGCGCTTGCTGAAGCGGTCAGCGAAGAAGCCGCCATACATCGAGAACAGGATGAAGGGCACGGCGAAAATTGCGCCCACCGCCGGCACCATTCTGTCGCGCAGCTCTTGCGAGAGTCCCATGCTGAGCGCCAGCACGGTCACCAGCTTTTGCAGGGCATTGTCGCTGAAGGCGCCCTGGAACTGCGTGACAATCAGGCTCCAGAAGCCACGCTTCCAGTTTTCAGGCGCAACCGGGAAACTTGCGGAATGTGTTTGTTCCATAGATCGGAAGAGGGATTGGAGATGTTATAGCAAATTAAGCCTGTTGCTACTAGCTCATAGTTTAAGAACGGGGAAGTCAGGATTTCTTGCAAATTTGTTGGATGTAGCGGCTAAGCCGTCTAATTTCTTCTGTGCCTTCTGTTCCAACGTCCCTGCTCGCATTTGTCATCGTGAGCGCCATTTTTTGGCGCGAAGGATCTTGCGTTGGCAATACTACTTTTCAAGCACAGAAAAAACCAGACCGGTCTAAGCTCAAATTCCGTGGGCTTTTCTGACGAACCAAACGGCAATGGCCAACACGACGGCCACCGCCGAGAAGACAAGCCGCTGGGTATGAGCTTTCGATTCTGGGTCTTTCGTCAAACTGGGGCTGAGCAATGCACCAATCAGCAATCCTAATGAAAACCCACCAATGTGGCCGGAGTTGTCAATCACGGGAACTGCGGCGCCAATCGCCAGATTAATGACCGCAAAAAATATCAAGCTTCTAAGAGCTTCGTTCAAACGTTGCTTAGGGATCGGGAGCCTGCCAAGATACAGTGCCGTGATGAGTGCACCCGCCAGGCCGAAGATTGCCCCTGAAGCTCCGACGCTGGTGCGCATGGGATGCAGGTACACGCTTAGCAAACTGCCAGAGATGCCTGTCAATAAATAGATCAACAGGAAAGAGAGCCGCCCGAAGAAGTTTTCCGCCATCCTGCCCAAGTTCCAGAGGCACCACATGTTGGTGCCGATATGAAGCAATCCGCCATGAACAAATGTGGAGGTGAGCAGTCTCCAGGGCTGTGTCGTCAATGTCAGCGGGCCATAATCGGCACCCCAGCGCACAAGTTGGTCAACCGTGGGGTCGGTCAGAGAAACCCCAGAAAGCCCCATGGCTACGAACATCAATACATTGATGCTCAAAAGCGCAGTAGTGACAGGAAACTTTGCGGAAGGAGCGCGTGGAGCTTCCGCGGGGACACTTTGCCCCAGAATCTGCTGACGGCATTGCGGACAAAGTGGATGTGTCTCTCCGGCATCGCCGGAGAATAGAGGGCGGCCGCAGTTAGCGCAATTTGGCATAGGGTTGAGTCCTTGACCCGCAAGACTTAATACATTGATGCAAATGAGGCTTATGTAGATTGAGATTACGTCATCACAGCTTGTTCAATCCATCGAGGGCCGCAACTTTGTAAGCCTCCGCCAGAGTAGGATAATTGAAAACCGCGTCTCGGAAGTATTCAATCGTACCGCCGTAGCTAAGCACCGCTTGCCCGATGTGGATAATTTCCGCGGCCCGCTCCCCGATTGCGTGCACACCCAACAGCTTGAGTGTTTCCGGGTCGAACAGAAGCTTGAGCATGCCCTGGTCGTCGCCCAGCATTTGTCCTTTGGCCAGATCTTCGTAACGGGCAATGCCAGTCTCGTAAGGGACCTTGCCCTGCGTCAATTGTTCTTCGGTTGGGCCAACCATGGAAATTTCCGGAATGGTGTAAATCCCGTAAGGGAAGTTGTCCTTGGACCTATTGAAAGTTTTTCCGAACATGTGGCAACTGGCCAAACGTCCCTGCTCCATGGCAGTGCTGGCCAGGGAAGGAAATCCTATTACGTCTCCCGCCGCGTAAATATGGGGCACCGTCGTCTGGTAATGTTCATTGACCCCCAGCTTGCCTCGGTCATCAGCGCAGATGCCGGCTGCGCTAATGTTCAATTGATCGGTATTCGCCTGGCGTCCAATCGCATACAGCAGCGCTTCGCCATAAACCGTCTTGCCACTCTCCAATTTGGCAAAGACCCGGTCGCGCTCTTCCTGGATCCCAATCTGTACAACTTTTTCACCCAGGCGAAAAGTCGTTCCCAGCCGGCGCAACTGGAAGCAGAGGTTATCGAGGATTTCGCGGTCCACAAAATCCAGCAGCGTTGGCCGCTGGTCGAGCAATGTCACTTCGACTCCGAGCGCCGCCAGCATGGAGGCGTACTCCAACCCGACCACGCCCGCGCCCACCACAATGGCCTCGCGCGGAACCTGCTCCAGGCAGTGAAGCTGGTCGGAATCAATGATGCGTTTGCCGTCGAGGGGAATGTTGTCGCTATGCGCCGGGCGAGTGCCGCAGGCGATCACGACATTCTGCGCTTGCAATGCCAGCGGGCCTTCTTCGGTTTCGAGCTCGATGGTGTGTGGGCCAACAAATTTTGCGTTGCCTTCAAAGATGGTGATGTGATTACGCCGAAGCTGTGCCCGGATCACCTCGATTTCGCGCATGACCATGCTCTCAACGCGGACCGTGATGTCCTGGATTGAAATCTCTTCTTTCAGGGTGTAGCCGCGGCCATAGAAGGCGCGTTGGCGCAATCCACTCAAGTAAAGAATGGCCTCACGCATGGTCTTGCTGGGAATCGTGCCGGTGTTGACGCATACGCCTCCCAGCATCTTCTTGCGGTCAATAATGGCGACCTTTTTGCGAAACTTGGCGGCACAAATGGCCGCCTTCTGTCCGGCAGGACCGGAGCCAATGACCACGAGTTCGTATTCATGATTCGACATTGGACCGGGAGAGTGGAAAGTTGAATTGTACCGAAAATTCTCGGACAGCGAATACGCCTGCAGAAGACGCGGCGAAGAACGTAACGCAAATGGTACACATCCGAATTTTTTCTTTGGAATTTCATATTCCCATAACACGTCTGCGATAGGAATAAAGCTATGCGGGAAGCCTGTTTCGATACGGTCATCCTCTCCGATATTCACCTCGGCTCGGAAACCTGCCGCGCCAGCGACGTGCAGGCCATGCTGAAGAGCATTGCTTTTAACCGGCTGGTGCTGCTGGGCGATATCTTCAACGACCTGAACTTTAGCCGCTTGAAGAAAGAGCATTGGAACCTGCTTTCGTACATCCGCAAGCTTTCCAATCCCAAGCGCAATGTTGAGGTGGTATGGGTAGAAGGCAACCACGACCAGGGGTTAACGGACGTCATGTCCCACCTCGTCGGGGTCGAGGTCTATCAGGAGTACACCTGGGACTACCGCGGAAAGCGCTACCTCGCCGTCCATGGCCACCAGTTTGACCGCTTCATGATCAATAACCTGCTGCTGAGCGGAATTGGGGTTTTCATCTACACGCAAGCTCAACGTCTGCATTTTTTTGAGCAAAAGCTGGCCCGCTTTCTCGACCGCATGAGCACCTCATGGCTGCGCCTCTCCGACGTGGTATCTGCCGGGGCCCTGAATTTGGCGCGCCACCGGGGCGCCGACGTGGTTTTCTGCGGACACACCCACGAGGCCACTCAGCGTCAAGATGATGGCGTTCAGTATTACAACACCGGCTGTTGGACCAACTCCCAGGCAACGTATCTCACTGTGAGTGAAGAAGGCGTGCAGGTGCATGAATATCAACCTGGTGATAAGACTATAGATTCCAGCAACGATTCCGGCTCCAGCGAAACCCCGAAAACCACCACTCCGGTGTTTTCAGACTCATTGCTCGCCGCAGCTTACGCGAGCATGTGATTTTCGATTTACGAAGTACGATTTACGATTTCGCCCCTCAGAGTGATAGTTCAATCCCACCCCTTGCCATGCTTAGGAGCATTTTCACTGAAATCAAGAACAACAGGGATTTATCATCTAAGTTTCACGAAGATCAAAAACAGCTAGAAGCTAGAAGCTAAGAGCCAAGAAGCCAAGCTATGAAGGCAATCATAATTACCAAACCAGGCGGGCCAGAGGTGCTGGATATCCGGGAAGTTCCAACTCCGCAACCCTCCCCCCATAAAGTTCAAGTGCGCGTGTATGCAGCGGCGCTTAATCGTGCCGACTTGCTCCAACGTCAGGGATACTATCCGGCTCCTCCCGATGCGCCGCAGGATATCCCCGGCATGGAGTTTGCCGGCGAGGTTGCCGCTGTAGGAGGGCACGTACAGATGTGGCAGCCGGGGCAGCGCGTCTTCGGCATCGCAGGCGGCGGTTGTCAGGCGGAATACATTGTTGCCCATGAGCGCATGCTGGCCGAGATTCCCGCCAACCTGAGCTGGACTGAAGCCGCTGCCGTGCCCGAGGTCTTTATTACCGCGCATGACGCATTATGGAAACAGGCCGGCCTGGCGAGCGGAGAAAATGTGCTTATTCATGCGATAGGCAGCGGAGTTGGCCTCGCGGCCGTGCAATTGGTGAGAGCCAGGGGAGCGGTCCCTTACGGTACGTCTCGCACGCAGGAAAAGATCGGGCGTGCGCGGCCCTTCGGGCTTCAGGATGGAATGGCGTTGACTGATAACCTGCAGCCTCTGCAGGAACAATCACAGCAATGGACCGGTGGGCGTGGCTTCGATGTCGTGCTTGATCTGGTAGGAGGAAGTTACGTACCCGCCGGACTCGAGGCATTGGCAACAAAAGGCCGGCTGGTTCTTCTGGCCACGATGGGGGGAAGGAAGACTGAAATAGATTTTTCCGCGCTCTTGCGGAAGCGGTTGCGCCTGATCGGTTCGGTGCTGCGCGGGCGGACTTTGGAAGAGAAGGTTGCTGTAACCCAGGCATTCACGGCGGAAGTTGTTCCGCTGCTGGCCCAGGGCAGGCTGCGCGCCACTGTGGATAGCGAATTCGACTTTACGCCAAAAGACATCCAGGCGGCTCATCGCCGCCTGGAGTCTAATCAGAGTTTCGGGAAGGTAGTAATCAGGATTGCCAGGGAGTGAGGATGCAACTGCCTGTTACATCCTCATCCGGCATAAAAGTCAGGCTTACAGTGCAGCCATGGCGCCGGCCAAACTGCCCGGCTGCTGAAGCTGGCAAACCGCAGCCACCTGCTCGCGCAGATTTTCGTATCCGGCAACCAAGTCGCGCGGCTGTAGCTGCAGGTTCGGGAACGCGGCCCGCACATACAGGGTTCCCTCGGCTTGCAGGGCCAAAATTCTTAAACCGAGCGCGGCCGTTTTAAGCTGCATGCCTGCCTGAACCATCTCTGGTTCAGCAGCGGTGCTGGCCAGTTCACCCAGCCGCATCAGCACAGAGGTATTCCAGGCCACACGTTGCACGTATTCCACCGCCGCCAGCATGCGCCTGCGCTGGACTTTAGCAAAAGCCCTGCTGCGAAGCTGTCCGCGCAAAAAGCTTTCTTCTGCGGGATCGGTGAGGTTCTTGAACGCCTCAAGGTCTACCGGCTTGGTCAGCCGCTGGATATCTTCAGAGCTCGCAATGCGGACGTTATGTCCGCGCGCCGCTTTGTAGAGCAGGACGCTGCTCAAGCCAGAAAAAACGAGCAATAGAAATAGTAAGTTCATATCGTAATAACTCCCGAAACGCGGGCGGCGTATACAATGCCGCCATCACTATGGTGCACCATGGGGCCTGTAAAATAAAGGAAAATATAGGGTTAGCAGCTTGTGGATATTTCTGTTTCGGTACCGTTCCATTTTGGCACTAATCAGGGTAAGTATGCTGATTACAAGGGCTTGGGGCAGCAATTTGTCCTCTGTTACTGAAGTAACGTTACCGATGTAACAGATCCTGCAGCGCGTCGTTCCACGCGGCGAGTTCGGTTCTGGGCAAAGCACGCAAATCTGCCGGGCGCCACGACTTAAGGACATAAATAGTCCAGACCAAAGCCCCAAGATTGTAGGTCGCCGGTTTTAGCAGAGTAAAAGAAAAGTGCTGCATTTTGCCACCATAGGCTCGGATAGCCACGACTGCGAGGTCGGAGCAGACATAAAGAGCCAGTCCCAGGGCAATGCCAAAGAGGTAGTTCTTCCAACTCAACCCAAAAAAAGAAGCGAATATGAAGAGAGCTACTAACAGTCCGGCCTGTACGATTCGCATACTCCGTTCCAAATTGAGTACCGCGCGCACGAACCGAAAGGTATCTGAACCAGGTGAGTTAAAGGCCGCCCATAACGCGACTAACACCAGCACAGCCCCCATAAGCCAAAATAAAAATGCTCCAAGCTTCTGCAAAGCCGCATAGTCCTTAAGAAGGCTTGCATAGATCTCATAAATCACCGCAAGAGCCAAAACCCAACTGACTACTTCTCCGTACCAATAGCCGTAGAAAAATACAGCAGGATGATGCTTTTGTAGAGCGGAAAGCACGATTGTTGTTATTACATCAAAGGCCGCATAAGCGAAAAAATAAGGCAGCTTTCGGTACAATCCCCGAACCAGCATGACCACCACAACCACTATCTCAAGGGTCGTGCCAACCACCAGAAGAACTGTCCCAAGAATCTGTTGAATTGGCATAGGCTACCGATAAAGTTAAGATATTTAGTCGGTAGCCCACAAGAAAATTCTTTGGGGGGTCAATTTTTGGGGATCAATTTTAGTGTTAGATGATGCAGTTGTTTCCCTGTGGGTCGCAGGTCGGTCCGCAGGATCCACAGCCTTTGTCTATATTTGTGATTGGCGTTTTTGTTGTTAGCGCTGCTGCTGAAATTGGGCTTGCAATTCCGGTGGTTAAGGCTAAAGTAAGTGCGATGGTGAAGATAAGTTTTTTCATGATTGAATTTCTCCTTGTTGGTGCTACTTTCGCCCAAAAGCGGAAATTCCTAAAAAAAAACTGAAAAAGGTAACAATTACGGAATTCGTAAAATAGGTGACTTGTGCTAAGCCCTACAGAAGACTTTTTGAAGAATACCCTTTCGGTATTTCAGACCATTCTGGAACGGTTGCAGTATCTGCGGTCTTTACGGAGTAGTAAAGAGGGGAAGTACGAACATTGGGGTATGAACCGGACCCATGGCCCCGATGTGGTTCAAAAGATGATTGCCGAGGTGCACTCCTACAATTTTCTGGAGGCCCTGCGCACTTCCTTGCTGGTCTTATGGGAAGAGGTCCAGGAGTCGGCCCGCGAGCAAAACATGGATCCATTGCAGTACCTGGATCTGTTGGAAAAGGATGGATCGTTGCTCCCCAAGAACCTGCAAGGGGGGTCGGCTAAACACCTGGATTCAGTGTTTGCTGCTTTGCGAGAAATTGCTCGAGCTCAACAGTCCCCACGTCCCCCAGGCTCATAGCCACACCCACCACCTGCCCCAGTACTTCTGCCTCTTGTGGGTGCTTAAAAATGCGCACTGGCACCGGCGATAGAGGATGGGGTTGCAGAACGATCTGGCTTCCTACCAGCGAGCACCAGCAGCAAAGAAAGCCCTCTCGCGTTTCTACAAAGTAGATGGGACGCTCATATTCACTGCGCCAGCCGCCCTCCTGGATCTTGTTTTTGTTCTCGTCAATTTGCAGAAATGAACCCGGCAAAATCAGAGGATACAAAGTCAGATCATCAGTTCCCACGTATCCGTAGGTATAGCTGGTACGCGCGAATTTGGAGAGGAAATGCAAGGGCACGGTGCCCCACTTTTCGACCATCCGGCCCATATTGGTGGTCTTTCGCATGTCGAAGCCGGGGTCAAAGCGCAGGGGCATTTCAATCGTCCGCCCTTCATCCGATACCGAAAGAATATGACTCTTGGGCGGAGGCTGTGTCACTGAAATATCTTCCGCGAGATTGCCCAGCGGGATTCCGAAGACCGAGAGGATCTCATCCACACCCTTGCGGTAGAGCATCGCCAGGGAATAGACGCGATAAATGCTGGGCAGCATGCCTTTGGTTTCCATTTCAGAAAGGCGGCTGGCGGGGATGGAGTATTCCTGATTGTTATATTTCTCTGCAATCAGGGCACTCGCCGATTCAACATCTTTCAGCGTCAGACCTAGAGCTTCGCGTATTGCTCGCAATTGTTGACCCGGAACCATGGTGGCGCGTGAACTAACCTAAATCAATTTCGAGCCCGAATTACGGAAATCGTAACAAGCTTGGCTATGCTATGCCAGAAAAGAATGCATGGCCCAGGGATTTTTTATTCCGGGATTCGTAAATTTCTCATACCGCATGTTGAGAAATGCGGTTTTTGATGTATGCGCCTTCCAAGCGATATGTGGTCTCCCTGTAGATGAGCAAGACAAGGGCCAAAACAAAGCGGCCTGCTGTTCATTAGAACTGGCAGGCCGCCGGTAGACTGTTGGGATTGGCTGAAGACGCTGACCGCGCTCTAGCTCTGTCTTTATGTCCCTAACTACAGTGTTCTTACGTGCTTAAAGCGGGCGCGCCTTAAGCCTCAGCCACCTCACTGTATCTACTACTATTACTACAATCAGAACTTTTATCCATCGGATCCCCTCCTTTCCCAGTGTGAGACAAGTTTATTCCAAGGTCTGGAATCGAGTCAATAAGGTGGACGTGAAATTTTTAAGCAGAGAACCAACTCTGTAAAAGCTTTGAATCTGGCGGGTTTCCCTTTGTGCCCCTTCGTGTTTTTCCTCGGTGTCCTTTGTGGTTAAAGCATTAATGGTTAAGCATTTTGCTGCTACAATAATGACTTCCTCAATCGCGCTTTCAAAATATCAGGGAGACACGACCTAAGCATGGGTTTACAAATGCGTTTATTGATCAGGCGTAGTGCGGCTGTTTTGAACAAGGCAGCCGCGGGAGTAGTTTGCCTAGTCCTGCTGACCGGCTGCGGCGATACCTTCCGCCCGGTAGCCAACCCGATTCCACAGCCCGGCGGCAACCCAGTAGGGACAATCGAAAACTCCATTGTTCTCGCCACCAATGGCACCGGCGCAGGTACGACAACGAACATAAACGTGTCTGGAGACACAGTGGTAGCGGTCCTTCCAGTGGGCGTATATCCGGTACATGCCGCCATTATTGCCGCGGACTTATTTATCGCCAACCGTGATGGTGATAGTCTCAGCGTCTATCCTTCAAGTGCAGGTGCAGGGGCCTCGGTCACAACCGTTACACTGCCCGCAGGCGCCAAGCCACTGTTCGTTGCCAGTACCGACAATACCAATGTCTATGTGGCGCAATCGGGCACAAATTCTGTAGGAGTGGTTTCGCTGGCCACATTGGCGGAAGTAAATAGCATCACCGATGCTTCCATATCGACCCCGGCGGCCATCGCCCAATTGCCCAACGGCAGCAAGATTTATGTGGCTAATAAGGGCAGCGGTAAGGTTACGGTGATTGATTCGGCAACGTTTGTCATTAAAGGCGCAATTACAGTGGGAACCACACCCTCGGCGATCGTCGCCAGTCCTGACGGCAATTGTGTGTACGTAGCCAATCAAGGCAGTGGCACCGTCACGGTAATCAACAGCTTGAACGATGCAACTCCTGTGGCTGCGATTACCGTCGGCGCGGGGCCTAGCTTCCTGCGTTTTGATTCCAAACTGCAGCGTGTTTACGTAGCCAATACGGGCGGCAATTCGGTTTCAATCATCAATCACGCTGCCGATTGCAGCGCATCTACGGCAACTACGGTTATGGTTGGCACCGCTCCCACGTCGGTTGCCGCGCTCTCCGATGGGACGCGCGCTTACGTTGCCAATTCCGGTAGTGGCAACGTCTCTGTCATTCTCACCAGCAGTAATACCGTAAAAACCTTTGGTCTTTCCAATGCCATTGCTGTAGGAGCAAATCCAGTTTCAGTAGGCTCTTCCGCTGACGGTACTAAGGTTGTGGTCGCTAACAACTCAGGAAGCATTTCCGTAATTCAAACTAGCACCGATACTGTGATTCCGGGATTAAACCTGACGCCAACCACAGGCGCCATCCCCGTCGCCCCTAATCCCCGGTTCGTGTTGATGAACCCGTAGTAGTCGAGGTCAGCCCATCATCTTCAATGCGGATGCTTTGAAGCGTTGAACCAGAACAATAACCTGTCTAGCAGCATACAAATACCGAAGTACTCGAGGAACGCCAGGAACCCGATGTACACAAATCTCAAATGCTCTCCGTACTGAATAAGTAAAGCAACGCCAGCTAAGTGAAAAGCCAGGAGTATACTAAGCCACGCCCAAAAGCGGCGATTGTGCCATTGGTTCCGAAAGCTCTTTAGCACGTAGCCAAAAATACCAGCAGTTTGCAAAATCAGTAGAATCAAAAAAAATGGGATCTTTTTGTGATGGATAGCCGCCCATATTACGGTCACAACCCATGCTATTGCAAACACAATTTCCGCGAGTAAAATCGATAATCGCTTTAGAGTTTTCAAGTGGCGCCCTATTTACAATTTCCTGCACGGCTGACTGGAATTCATCATACACTCCACGCTCACAGCTATATCTAGCCCCGGGCCATCAGCGTTTTCTTGCTTTGTATCAGGGCAAGAGTTTACTCGTGCCGCCAGTCGTTCACAAATGGGCCGGGGGCAGAGCTCCGCCAAGTGGGTCCCGCTAGGACTACTGCCAAACGGGATCAGATCTTTCGATTGACGGCTTCCCACTGTTCTTTAAACGGCAGGCAATAGAGTCTGGTTAACCTCTCACTGATGGCTATCCAGCGGTTTTCCGACAGAGCTTCTCTCAGAGGCTTAATCTGCATGCGCAACAATTGTGCAACATCGCGCAAAAAGACATATGCAGGTCGTGAGCCGACCCCCTCCGGTGTGCTCATTGCCATGAGCACCATCGATAATTCTTGCCAGTCATCGGGGGCATGTTGCGGGGCAATACTGACGCCAAGATCCTCGCGCCCCTGAGCAATCCGAAACAGCATCTCTTTCGTGGCGATTGTGACGAAGGCATAGTCGAATGCTGGAGGGAATGGAATAGCCTCATTTGCGATGATTTTTCCGCCGCACTCTGTAAACAGAAATTGCAGATTCTCATTAACCTCTTGTATTAGTTGCTCGTGGCGCTTCCTTGCCAAGCGCCTGTTGTCCCATCCCAGAAGTGAACGAAGAGGTGATAATGTTTGTCGCTGTGTTTGGTTCGACAATGGAAATCGTATGAGTTGAAATCTATCCGAAGTGGTTCCCCTGCTTATCAGATAGTCCAGTTCGGTCCAATAACTGCCCCCGCGCAATGCCGCGAGTGGAGGTGTCAGCAAACAAAATAAGCTGTTCCTACGGATTGCTGTATCCAAGAATGTTTGGGTTGCCGTCCATGTTTCGGATGAGGCGGTAAGGAACTTCCAGAGCCGCTGTGGCGGGTCGAAGATATTGGCTCCCAATGACGCTGCAATTTCCGCGTAATTGGGAACCTGGTCGTAAGAACCAAGAATTACACTCGCCCCGGATTCGATGAAATTATGTGATTGATTGCTCAAGCTTCTACGTACCCTGTATGAGAAAAACGTTGATTGAGAAAACCTGATTGAGAAAAACCTTTGATTAAGAAAAACGAAAACGTGTGCGCTGCCACAGTCCAGCCCGCAAGGCCTGGGAAAGCATTAAAAAAAAGCCACTTCCACTCTGCAGAAGGCCAGCGCGCAGCGCCCGCGAAGCGCCAAAACCAATGTTTTTTCACAACTTTGGAGATAACATAATCTCAATGACCAAAGGTCGGGTAATTCGTTTCATCAAGAATTTTGCGAAGGACTTTTGAAGAAAATCAAGATTAACCCTACCAAGCTGGCAATGCTATTGAAGTCGAGAATTAACGGAACCCACCACCACTTTCCTGCCCCTCTGATGGGAACTAAGAGGATACCCAATACCCCACACAGCCCTCCAACAAGAGGTATGGTCGAAGATTTCTCTCTCTTGAAAATCCATCGAAGGATAATTCGTACATTTCCCACGATGATTAAGGCTGCAAACAGAAGCAACAAGGAGGAAATCACCCAGAGTATAGTTGTCCGCACTAAAATCTCCTACGGGACGAATATACGCTGTCCCAAGCCCCTTTAATGAACTCCCAACCTTCCAAGCGTGGCTCATCCTAACACTGCGGGGTGGCCCGTCCCTAGCTTCTTGCTAGGGCGGGGTTTTCCTGTACGTGCACCTCAGGCGCCAATCCCATTCGTTCTCTCTGCCCCGCCCGTCCACTCGGATTCGATTTCTACAACGCCCTGGGGGGTACTTGCTGCTAGTGTCTGGAGCCCTAAAAACAGCGCTGATCGCCGCGTATTTATTGGGGAAAAGCGTTTTTGGGTGGGAGACTTGCTGAGATAGTCCGCAGTCCTCAGGGAGGCTTTTGTTCTAAGCGCTCCGCTCCGCTGTGCGCTTGCCTTCGGCAGAGTGGAATTATTTATTTCCAAGAGCATAACGGCACGGATAAATCCGTGCCCTGACAAGCACGCGCTGGGCGCGCGTGCACGGGTTTCCGCAACGGCTTCTGGAGTCGCGCGTGGCAAACAAATTTTCAAAGACCTCAAGGGCATTACTCCAAGTAAGCCCCGCATCCTGGGATGCTTTTCAAACTCTTAGAAGCCCGGCTACCGCCTCGTGCCCCGGAAGCGCGGGGCCGGCCTGGCTGCTGTCTTGGGAACCTTGCCGGTCACGAAGCCGGGGTTGTTGTATTGCGGTCTTCTCCACCACGGCATTTCGGGCGTGGCCACGCTGATATAACGAGGCCCCAGGCCGGGAGGGTAGTGCACGGATTGATGTTCTTTCGGCGCAGGGGAGACGGGCTGCGCGGCAGGCGGGGCCGGGCTCGGGGCAGAGTGCCCGTTCGGTTGTGCTTCGTCCTGGTCGTTCGGTTGTGGTTTATTTTGGCTGTTCGGTTGTGGTTTATTTTGTTCATTCGGTTGCTGGGCTTTGGCGGGCGGCTGGGCTTCTGTCTGGGCTTTTACCTGGGCTTCTGTGTGGTCTTTTGTTTGATCTTTGGCGCCGGCAGCGGATGCGGGGCTGACGCTCTGATACCGGGCTTGTTCTGGTTTGTCTTCTTTTGTGTTTGGCGTTTTGTCTTGCTGGCCTAATGAGAGAGGCTCCGCTGCGGAGTGAGCTTTCTGGTTTGGGCTCTGGTAGAGCTCCCCGGTCAGGATGTCCGTAACATTAAACTGGACAGGAAAGGGCAGTTTTTTGCCCGAGGAGGTGCGCGGGGCAGCGGCCCGGGCGGCCTCGCGTTGGTTGCGCGCCTCGAACTCAAAGGTGCGGAGCACAGCGATGGCGCACTGGCGCATTTCGGCGGCGGCGCGGAGGTCAATGTTGCCCTGGCAGAACTGGCGGGCAACCTCATTTAAAAACTCGGCCACGCCGGAAGCTTCGCGCATTGGTTTGGCGAGAAGGCAGGCCAGCTCTGGAATGGCTTGGGGAGTAGCTTGGGCGTTGCGCCTGCGAAGGACTCCGCCGGCGCGGCGGGCAGCCGCGCTTTTCTTTTGGGAGGCGGGGTCGTGGAAGAAACAATATTGTTTGCCGGTCTGGGGATGGGCGTTGCACTCGGTCCCGTCGTTACGTTTGTGGCAGCAACGGGGTTGCTGGCTG
>DATHMF010000059.1 GCA_035487355.1 Terriglobales bacterium
AATCCATTGAACCCTCATGGTAGACGTCTGGATGGTCCCGGTAGCGATCGTCGTCATTTATCTGCTGTCCTCCATCAAGATTTTGCGTGAGTACGAGCGCGGTGTAGTCTTTCGCCTGGGGCGCGTCCTATCGCAGCCGAAGGGTCCGGGCGTGGTTCTGGTCTTCGCCCCGCTCGATAGAATCGTCCGGATATCGCTGCGGATTGAAGCGATGGAAGTCCCGGCCCAGGATGTGATCACTCGCGACAACGTGACGGTGAAGGTCAATGCCGTGGTGTATTTCCGCGTGATCGATCCGACCAAAGCGGTGATCGAGGTGGCGAACTTCTTATACGCCACTTCCCAACTCTCCCAGACCAGCCTGCGCAGCGTACTTGGCGAGGTGGATTTGGACTCGCTGCTGAGCCAGCGGGACAAAATTAATGTGCGGCTGCAAAGCGTCCTCGATCAGCATACCGGGCCGTGGGGCATCAAGGTGACGATGGTGGAGGTCAAGCAGGTGGATCTGCCGGAGCAGATGATCCGCGCCATCGCCCGCCAGGCCGAAGCCGAGCGCGAAAAGCGCGCCAAGATCATCCACGCTGAAGGTGAATTTTCCGCTGCCCAGCGCCTGACTGATGCCGCCAAGGTGCTGGCCACCGAACCGATCACCATGCAGTTGCGTTATCTGCAAACCCTGACCGAGATTGGCGTGGAGAAAAACACCACTATCGTATTTCCCCTGCCGATTGACCTCATGACGGTATTTACCAAAGCGTTACAGACCTACTCTGAAAAAAAGTAATTTGACCTTATAATCAGAGTTGGACGCATCAAACTATGTATGGGATTTGAGGAGCAGGACGAACAGACATCGCAATTCTCAACCGGGTTGAGCCCGTGGGTGAAAATCTTTTTTGGCGCAGTGGTGTTGTGCGCGGTTTTCTTCGCCCTGGGTTACACCTTTGGACGAAGCTCAGCGCCCATCCCTAACACCACTCTCACCAGCGATCCCCAACTGGTGACCAATGCCTCCGCCGAGAAGCCATCGGCGGCGCAATCTCAGACTTCAGCACCGACCCCAACTCAGAACACAGCTCAGAACGTTCCTTCTCAGCAATCCGACCTGACGTTCTATAAATCAGTCGAAAACAAACCCGATGCCCAGTTGACTCCGCCGCCGGCGCAAGAAACCAAGCCGGCACAAACGCAGCCGGCACAACCCACAGCTACCACGGCCACGAAGCCAACTTCTGAGATGCCCAACGTTAAGGTGGGTGGCACAATCGCCGTACAGGTCGCAGCGGTCACCAAAGAAGAAGACGCCGACGCACTGGTCAGTGCCCTGCGCGGCAAAAATTATCCTGTCTTTGTCGTCTCCAATGTTCCCGGGGACAAGCTCTTTCACGTGCAGGTAGGCCCGTTCGCGGAATTGAAAGATGCGGAAACCGTGCGCGCGCGCCTTTCCAGCGACGGCTACAACCCCATCATCAAAAAGTAGCTCTAAATTCTTTTCCTTCCGCGACGATTTTCGGGTGTCTGACAAACCGTCATCCTACTGTCATGTTGAGCGGAGCGCCTTGGGCAATTCTGTAGCCTCGATCCTGTTGGGCGCGGAGTCGAAACATCCCGAGAATACGTACGAAAGAAATGCCGCAACAGGGAATTTTCTCCACGGTGTGTCCCGGAACGGCAGAGCGATTTCATCTCGGTCTGGTTCTGCCTGCGGATTTAAGTTACCTTCAGCCATCGTTGCACAAGATACTGGAATTTGGCGCCAAGCATGTTCGCCCGCAGCAGCATCGAGAAAATGCCTTGATGCGGTATGTAATACCGAAACACACTCGGGGTGTTTCGACTTCGCGCTTCAGATTCTCTTTGGCTGCCAATGAAATCGTGGCGCTCCGCTCAACATGACAGGGTTTGACATGCAAGTGCGCTGTAGAACAACAAAACTACGTAGTGCTTCCCTTACGATACGCGTGGCTCGGGCGTAACCACCAACTCCAGTTTGTTCCTGCCGCGCAGAACCACCACAGGAGTTGCGGATCCGGTCCTCTCTTCGTTCAACAGCTTATGCAGACTATCAACACCAAGAATTTCCTCGCCTCCGAAGCGGACAATCACGTCCCCCTCCCGCATGCCCGCGCGCTCGGCCGGGCTCTTGGGCTCAATCGTCAGTGCCAGCGCACCCGTCTTGTTTTCCACGCCATGAAATTTGGCAATGGTCCGGTTTAACGGCGCGGTTTGCGCCTGCAACCCTATATAGCTGCGACGGATAAACCTGTCTATGATAAGCCTGCCGGCAATGAACTTCGCCGTGTTCACCGAGATGGCAAAGCAGAGGCCCTGCGCAGGCAAAATCGTCGCCGTGTTGACCCCAATGACCTCGCCGCGCGCATTCACCAGCGGCCCACCGGAGTTTCCCGGATTCAACGCTGCATCGGTCTGAATTACGTCTTCGATCAGGCGCCCAGATTGTGAGCGCAGGCTGCGGCCCAGCGCACTCACGACTCCAGCCGTCACCGTGTACTGGAAGCCATAAGGGTTCCCGATGGCAATCGCCAGTTGGCCCACCCGAATAGACTGGGAATCCCCCAGCGTCACCGCAAATAGATGCGGGGCATCAATGCGAATCAGCGCTAGGTCAGTATCAGGATCTTCCCCTACCAGATGGGCGGAGAAAGACTCGCCATCAAGCGTCTTGACCTGGATCTTGGATGCGCCGTGCACCACGTGGCTGTTAGTGATGATGAAACCATCGGGCGTGAAGACAAACCCCGAGCCACTTCCGCTCTGAACCGCCGCTGCCGGCCCGCGCTGCTGTTCGACATCAATTTTTACTACAGACCGGCTCACACGCTCGGCTACTGAGGTGACCGTCCGAGAGTAGTCGTCGAGCAGGTAGCTGTCATCTGTGCTGGGATGAACCACCGGATGCTCAGAAAAGCCGGAAGAAGAGAGCAGTTCTATGGACTTTGGCATAGTTAGTTTTAGATGTAGAGGACAAGAAAATAGATTCACCCCTTGGATTCAGGGGCCCGGTGCAGGGCCAATCGCTGTGCGTTTTACTCTTTTGACTCCTCCTAGAATTCATCAAACGTTTGCACAGTTTTAATTTGTTTTTCATGCTTCTTCGGCAGACTGCATCTGTATGAGTGCGCAATCCGGCAACAAGATTGAGAGTTGGGGTTGGATTCAGGCCGCGATTCCTGAAATTCAGCCGTGCCTTGAGCTACAGGATACAGTCCAATACCAGGTTCGTCTGGCAAGAGGCGGCAAAGAGGTGGCTGCCGCCTGCCGGCTGCGCTTCCGGGTCTTTAACCTTGAGACCCAGAGCGGATTGGAATCCTCATATCTCACCGGCATGGATGCCGATGAATTCGATGCGGTATGCGACCACCTGGTCGTAGTGCACAAGCCCTCACGGCAAATCGTGGGTACCTATCGCATGCAGACGGGGGCATCCGCCGGGCGCCATATTGGCTACTACAGCGCAAAAGAATTTGATTTCGCCCCTTACGAGGGCCTGCGCAGAGAAATTATCGAGTTGGGCCGCGCTTGCATTCGCCGCGACCATCGCTCCTTCAAAGTCTTAACTCTGCTGTGGAGAGGCATTGTCGAGTACGCGCGTCAGCGCGGTGGACGTTATCTGATCGGCTGCAGCTCCATCAGCTCGCAAGATCCCGCTGTGGGTACCGCTGTGTTTGACCGGCTGAACTCTTTCCTGATTGATCCGCCGCTGCGCACCGCCGCCACGCCGGAATACGCGTTTGAACTCCAGCCCGGGTGCGTTGAAGAGCCAGAGGTTCCCAAACTCCTGAGCGCTTATCTTTCCATGGGGGCCGTTATCTGCGGTCCGCCCGCGCTTGACCGGGAATTCAAGACCATTGATTTTCTGACCTTCTTCGACTTGGATGCCATGTCTGAATCTCGCAGACGATTCCTGGGACGCAGCCGCCACACACTTGCTTAAGCCTCTTCACAAATAATGTATCCCAGACCAACCGATAGCGTTACGATTAGAGTGTGAAGGAAGTTCTGCGATCCGCAATTCGCCTGGCCCACGTCGCCTGGAGAGCAACATCATCTCTCACCGAATATGCTTACCTTCGTTTGAAGTTGCGCAGAAGTCTCTCTTACTCTGAGCGCGCATTATGGCTTCAGCGTTGCTGCCGTAAAATTCTTCCTCACCTCGGCTTTAAGGTAGCCTGGCATGGCACCCCACCCACCTCCGGGCTGTTGGTCTCGAACCACCTCAGCTACATGGATATCCTGGCGTTTAGCTCTATCACCCCTTGCTGCTTCCTCTCGAAAGTCGAAGTGAGGCGCTGGCCCGTCTTCGGACTCGTAGCACAGACTGCCGGAACGATTTTTCTTGATCGCAGAAATCCGGCAGCGTTGCTGCGCGCCAATGAAGAATTGGGCGAGATGCTCGCGCAAGGCACGCTGGTGATTGTATTTCCTGAAGGCACAACTTCCGATGGCAGCTCTGTGTTGCCCTTTCACGCTTCCTTGTTTCAGGCCGCAGTAAATTCGGAGGTTGCGTTTACCCCTGCGTACATAACTTATTCCGTCAGCGACGGCTCGCTGGCTGAAGATGTGTGCTTCTGGCGCGATATGACTCTGGTCCCGCACCTCTTGAATCTGCTCTCCAAACGCACTCTTCAGGCTTTTGTAAGCTTCGCTCCTGCTGAAAAGGGTTTCCAAAGCCGCAAAGAAGCTGCGGAACGAATGTATTCCCAGGTAATCGCTCTGGCGGCAGCACAAGAGGGATCTCCGGCGCGCGTCACAACTGTCTCTTCAACTCCGCAGGTCGCCGTTTCCGATCACGCTGAGATAGATGCCTCGATTTAGTTAGGCCAATCCGGTTTCCGGCTTTACTTCTGCTGCGCTTTACCAAAAGACTCCGCACGCTTCAACAGCTCGTCGTTAGAGATGTCCTCAATATGCGTGGAGATCCACCAGAAGTTGCCAGACGGGTCCTGCACTCCCGCGTTGCGGTCGCCATAGAACATGTCCGCTGGCTCCATGAGCGAGGTAGCGCCTGCCTGGAGTGCGCGCTTGTACGTAGCATCGGTGTCGGTCACATACAAATAAATCCCCGTGGGCATCGGCTTCCATGGATCGCCGGCATCGGCGATCATCACAAACGAGTCACCAATCTTCATCTGTGCGTGTCCGATGGTGCCATCCGGACGCGTCGTGCGCAGGGTCTCCTCTGCTCCAAAGGCCTGCTTGAGAAAATCCATCAGCTTGGTCGCACCTTGAACTGTTAAGTAAGGCGTGATCGTGTGAAAACCTTCTGGGATGGGTTTAACTTTGTTGGCCACAAGTCCTTTTGTTGCCATAATTTTTTCCTTTCCTGTCGCGAAGTCGACAATTGCTGTGACTTCTCAACTGCATTCTGGCCGAAGGCACAGGGGTTTGTATTGTAAAAATCCGACTTCAATCAGAATAGCTGAGTGCGTACCACCGAGCTCCCAAAAGTTTCATTTGGAGGCAGCCGCAGATTGTGATAGTTTGCCGCATTGTATCTATCTATGGCAGCTCTGCTGGAGAAATTGCCAACCCTCCTGGTGTTGGCGGTCCTCGTGGGGATTTTCGTGTCGCTGCGGCGGTACGTAAAATCGCCACGCATTCATCTGTGGATCACCGCCTGGGGGCTCGTCCTGCTGCACTCTGTTGCCCAAGTGTTTGAACCCAAAGCCGGGAACCTCGGCAAACTTATTTACATCCTCGATTTAGGGGCGCTGCTGCTCGCCGGAATCGTGTTCATTGTTTCGCTCACTGTACTGGGAGAGGTGCGCCGCCGCCGAAGAGCTCTGCTTGTATTGCTCGTCATCCCCATCCTGGTCTATACCGCCGCCTTCAGCTTCGGCCTGGATATTCGTTGGCTCTATATTATTTGTCTTGCCATCCTTTTCTTCGGCAGCGCAGCTTTTGTATTAGCTCAACGTCCAAGAATTCCCTTCCCCGTATGGATCATGGCGCCGCTTTTTATCTGCGGCGCGTGGGCAATCTATAGCGCCGCTCGCCAAAAATATTCCACAGGCATCATCATCTTACTGGCTGTTATCTATACATTACCCGGGCTGTTGTTCCCGCGCCGCTTCCGCATTTGGTCCCCAGGTGTCATCACGGTTGTGGCTGGATTCATTTGCTGGGGCATGGTTTTCCCGCTGGGAATCTTGCAAAGCCGCTACTGGCCTCATTGGCCGGCAAGTCCCGAGCTTTGGAACGTGCCCAAGTTTTTTGTCGCTTTCGGGATGATTCTCACGCTCCTGGAAGATAAATCCAGGGTGCTGGAAGAAGCGCGCATGCGCGAGCATGCCGCCAACCTGCAGCTTCAACGTTTTGCCGGCGTCACATCGCAACTGTTAAGCGGGGTTGATGTTAAATCTTTTTGCGACAAAATTGCCGTGGCCATCAGTGAAACCAGCAACTTTAGAAGGGCCGGTATTTTGCTCTGCAATGACGACCAGTCGCTTTACGTAGCGGGGTGCCACGGCGCCTCCGAAAAAGATACCGACAAACTGAAAATGCTCTGCGCCTCCTGGAACATTAACCGGCTTGCCGAGCTTTGCGCCACCGGGGAACGCATTGGACAAAGTTCGGTGTACCTTAAGCAGAACCAGCTCGTGGCTTTTCCTCTGTTGCAACCAGACAACAAAGGTATCAACAACCCATATTGGGAAAGCGGTGACGAGGTCGTGATCCCGCTGCTTTCTCCGCGGGGAGCTTACGTCGGATGCATGTTGCTCGACAACCCGCGGCAAATCAGCCCGGTTATTTTCGACGAGATCTCCAAGATCGAGCTGCTGGCAGGCGACCTGGCCGTGACTCTGGAAAATGCCATGCTGCACCGGCAACTCATTCGCTCCGAAAAACTGGCCGGCCTTGGACAACTTGTGGCCGGAGTCGCGCATGAACTGAACAATCCTTTAGCCGCGGTGATTGGCTATGCCGACCTGCTCACCGAAGAGGCCTCCGATCCGGCACTGCGGCAAAAACTTGATAGCCTGTTCCGCGAAGCCCAGCGTATGAAGAGGATTATCCAGAACCTGCTACGCTTCGCCCGCCAGAGTACGACCATGCAATCCACCGCCCGGGTGGAACCGATTGTGCGCGAGGTGCTGATGCTGCGCGAGTATCACATGCAAAGTCACGGCGTGGAAATTGTGACGCAGATTGAGCCTGATCTTCCCGAGGTCGCGATCAGCGAAGACGAACTGAAGCAGATTTTGCTTAACATTTTTAATAATGCCGTGGACGCCGTGCACAGCCTTCCCCAGAAGAAGATTGAAATCGAATGTGCGCACCAGAACGACAAAGTGATCATTCGCTTTGAAGACAATGGGCCGGGCTTTGCTGATATCAACCGCGCCTTCGATCCTTTCTACACAACCAAGGCTGTGGGCAAGGGCACTGGGCTCGGGCTGAGCATCTGCTACGGCATGGTCAAGGAGCACGGCGGCGAAATCTTCCTCAAGAACCGCTGGCCCAAGGGCGCGAGCGTTGTCCTCGAATTGCCCCTGGCCACATCGATCGCTCCTCCGGCGCGTGATGCGCAAGAGAGCACGGTGTCTTGAAAACAGTTCTCGGTTCTCGGAGAATGCTCGCCAGAGGACGTGAGACCGGGGGGCACCCCCTTGCGTGCTTGGTATTTACCTTTTAGCAAGATTATATACTTGACGAAGTACTCGGAGGTAGAGCATGATTAAGCCTCCGAAGCCGTCCCCCGGCCCTAAATCCAAGCGGCTTCCAGAGAGGAAGCGTATGACTATTGTTGCCGGATTTAGCTGTGCCGATGGAATAATGCTGTGCGCTGACACGGAAGAAACCATATCAGACACGAACAAAAGTTCGACTGAAAAACTCCAAACCGTAACAGCGGGAAATGTGAACATTCTCCTTGGTGGGGCTGGTAGTGGGGACTTGATTGATTTTGTTAGCTCACAAATATTCGCTGATTTTGCCTCAAATGACTATATGTGGGAGCAGATACCAACAGTCCTGAATGCTCATGCAAAGAGAGTTTTCAATGAGCATATTCGTCCGTATAGAGGCTTTCCTCCTAACTGGATACCTGAGCTGAACTTTCTTATTGCAATACAAAGTATGAATCGGTGCCGTTTGTTCAAGTGGACAAATAATTTTGTGTCGCTAGTTTCGCAGTATCGGCATGATTCAATCGGAATCGGTACAGTTCAATCTCGTGTGATGATGAATGAAATGCAGTTCTCAGTTCCTAGCGAACAAATGGTGTTCTACGCCACACGTCTTATGCAGAAGGTAAAATCGCAAGTTGTTGGATGTGGTGGAAAGACCGATATCATGGTATTGAAAAATGATGGCATGAGACATCTATTTTCCACCGAATTCATAGAAAGAATGGAAAAATTTGCAATTGACCTAGATCAGTACTTTTTAACCGGATTGGATATCCATATTACGGCTCCTCCTGGTACTGCTGCGAAGGAGATTGAATTTGTTCTAAAAGATAGTGTCAATTTACTTAAACAATTCAGGAACAGATATGTTGAATTGTGGGCTGAGCCTACTTAGGCAGTAAGTTTTTCGAAAGTGAGCGGGTCGGCAGTTACCATATGGCGCAAAGTATCAATGAACAAATCGGAACGCTTCCGACGGTTGAAGCGGAACTCCATCTCTGCAAGATAGGCTGCAAGATGTTTGGCACTGATCTTGTGCCAGCTTCCGATGATGCCGCGCTTCAACAGAGAGAACGCATTCTCGACAGTGTTTGTGTGAATGTCAGTTCCAAACCGAACATACTCTTTTGCGGAGTGATTGACAGTCTCGTGCTTATGGTCTCCCACTGCCTTTCTGTATGCCGGGAGTTCGTCTGTCACAATCACGTCAACATCGGTGGAGACATTTTCTTTGATATATCGGGCCAGCGTTCCCGTTTTAGCATCTTCGGCATGGAAGAATCGGACATCCCCTCCCCGTTGACGAATGCCAATAACAACCTCTTTGGATTCTCTCGCGGCCCTCTGGCCGAAACCACGCTTTTTGCCGCCGACATAGGTTTCGTCCATTTCGACAGTACCGTCCAGCATGGGTTTATCGGCTTCGTTCATAGCGGCACGGATGCGGTGACAGAGATACCACGCCGTCTTATAGCTGATTCCCAGAGTACGCTTAACTTGATTGGCGCTCATGCCTTTGCGTGCTTCTACCAAAAGCAGAACGGCCATGAACCAAGTTTCCAGTGGCAAATGGGTGTCATGGAAAACAGTTTGTGTCAGCACACTGAATTGATACCCGCAATCAACACACTCGAATTTTTTCTGAGTGGGAACGTTGAACACTCGCTTGCTCTTGCATCGAATACACTCGACACCCAAGGGCCAGCGCAGTTTCTTGAGCAGGATGCGGCATTGTTCATCGGTAGAGAACATCTGAGTGAGATCGGTGAGAGTCATGGCTAATAAACCTCCGAAACGAGAAAAGAGCGCGTTAGACCGGGTGCCAATGCGTAAATTGGCCGCTGGACTGAAAAAGCAGCTCCTCCGCAAATTGAACGAGAAAGACCCTGATTGGAAATCAGGTAAGCCGAAGAAAGGATAGGGTTTCTAC
Source organism: Terriglobales bacterium (assembly GCA_035487355.1). Lineage (NCBI taxonomy): Bacteria > Pseudomonadati > Acidobacteriota > Terriglobia > Terriglobales > Terriglobales bacterium. The sequence goes on from DATHMF010000059.1 coordinate 9,583, forward strand.
CCGTCATAAAGGACAGAATAGCAAAATGGCTACACTTCGTCAAGTAAATAATCATGCCTTTTAGTAATTTTTAAGTCTCTATCTTTTCGCGCCAAAAGTC
>DATHMF010000060.1 GCA_035487355.1 Terriglobales bacterium
CCACCCGTGATATCCGCAGCGAAACAGTTTGCGCGAGCCGCAGCCTTCTGCGGGCGGGCCGGCGCGATGCCGGCAGACGTTGTAGAAACCGCGCAGCTCACCACTGGCACCGCGCACTAACAGCAACGGCTCACCTTGAAGTTCCGTAGTAAAGAAGTCACCAGGGTTTGTGGGTTGATGGCGGTGACCTACTACTTGCCAAGTGCGAGCAAGGATAAGTTCCTTCTCAGCCGCAAAGACACTCGGGTCGGTATAAAAGCGTGACGGGAGAGACCAGGCTCGGGAAATGTCGGGCTCGATGTGAAGGCTGTCGACGGGGATGCTCATGGAGATAGGCGGCAATTGTAAGACAACAGTGGTGAGCCATTCTCTGCTGTGGCCATGATTTGAGCCGTCCCAAATTGACACAAATTGTCAATCCCGCCCGACACAATCTGACACGCTTGACCCATGAAGATGAATTTGGGCAGAATTACCTGGGTAACCGAGGATCGTGAGATCATTGGAAACAAAGCCGCTAGACCCCGGGAGCGATGGTCCCAGGTGACCTTCGGCCCTGGCCGCTAAAATGCGAACATATTCGGCAATTGGGTCTATTGAGACCAAAATTTCTGATAATGGAGAAGAGGGAAACGAGAGATGCGTAAACAAAAGGGCTTTTCACTGATTGAGTTGTTGATCGTGGTCGCGATCATTTTGATCATCGCCGCGATTGCCATTCCAAACCTGCTGCGCGCGCGTATCGCAGCTAACGAGTCGTCTGCGGTCAGCTCACTGCGAACCTTAAACACAGCCCAAGTCACGTATTCAACGGGCTTTCCCACTGTGGGCTTTGCTCCTACCATCCCGACCCTGGGACCTGGTGGACCGAACACGGTGTGTCCTGCTGGTGGCCCGGTTGTCGGTAATGCCTGCTTGATTGACAGCGCTCTGTCCAACGCCACGGCCATAGCAACTGCGAAGAGCGGCTACTACTACAACATGGGCGTGACTGCGGCTGCCGGTGTGAACTTGCAGTACGCAATAGGAGGCGCTGCGGCGGCGTTCAACGTGACCGGAGTACGCGGCTTCTGCACGCAGGAAGACAACGTAATCAGGTTCGTGACGCCTCTGAATGGTATTCCACTCACCACCAACGCGGCGTGCCAAGCCTATACCCTGTTGAACTAGGCTGAGCGGAATTTGGCAGAGTGCCTGGGGGAGGGTACGAAAGCCAGGAGCACCGGATGATAATCCGGTGCTCCTCTGCATTTTGCAGACTTCTTGCCTGGTAACCCTTTCCGCTTGCTTCACTCGAGTATCGCAATTTGTCGCTCTCCGTCGACAAATCCTGTCTTCTGGTCAGCAGACCTTCTTCGGACCTCAGCCAAAGAAACCCAAGTTGTTGATTTGCTTCATCTGCCTACGAACTACGGTAATTTCGCGTGTTCTTCGACTGGCGAACAAAGTGCTACATCCTTATGGGGAATAGGACGCTCCCATTGAAAGGCCTAGGATGAGCCGAGACAGAGGATTTTCACTGATCGAGCTGCTGATCGTCGTGGCGATAATCCTAATTATCGCGGCGGTGGCCATTCCCAACTTCCTGCGGGCACGTATTTCAGCGGATGAGGCCTCGGCGGGGAGTTCGGTACGTAAGATAGCGACCGCGGAGTACGCCTACAACGCATCGTATCCTGACGTGGGGTTTGCCGTTGATCTGGCCAGTTTGGGCGGACCGGCGGCTTGTAGTCCCACCTCGGCTAGTGCGTGCATACTGGACAGTGTTCTAACCACCGGAGTGAAAACTGGATATACTTTCCTGGCTGCAGGATTTTCGCCGAGTGGAGGTGCGAATACTTCCTTCGTGACCTCATCGGCTCCCCAGAACTTCAATATCACCGGCGTCCGCAACTTCTGTATTGTGACCGACGGAGTGTTGCGAATCGACCCAGGCGGCGCGCCCCCAGCCGCTGATGTCCCGACCTGCACCGCCTATCCGATGCGGCAATAGAGGCAGCAAAAACGCCTCGACAGAAGAGCCGCCAAGAGATCCAACAACAACCGAAAGCTTCGGTGTTTTGAACTTCGGTAATCACGGGAGCAACATCCGCCCGTCTCGATTTTGCTTATAATTTGTAGGCACAGAATGCGATTAATCTGGTACCTGCCATGGCCGCAATTGAAATCCTTGGATTAGAAAAGACTTACAGCGTAGGCTTCTGGCGCAAAAAGCCCAAATGCGCTTTGAAGCCTCTCCATCTGAGCGTCGAGGAAGGCGAGATTTTTGGTTTTCTGGGGCCGAATGGAGCGGGCAAGACGACCACACTAAAGCTGTTAATGGGCCTGGTATTCCCGACGTCCGGCTCAGCCCGCATTCTAGGGATGGAAGTCGATGATCCAAGGATGAAGGCACAAATTGGCTTTCTTCCCGAACAGCCCTATTTTTACGATTACCTTACCGCCCGTGAATTACTCAACTACTACGGACAGCTATCCGGAGTGGCAGCGAAAGAACGGGC
>DATHMF010000061.1 GCA_035487355.1 Terriglobales bacterium
GAGGATGGCGGTTAGCGCCAGCCAGGGCATTCCATCCGTTTCCGTGCGTGTAGCTGCGTGGGATTCCTTTTCATTGGCGAGAGCGGTGCGGACGGCTTGGCGACGGGCCAGCTCCATCGCGAGGGTGCTGACCAGCAAGACGAGAGTATTCACCAGCAAAAAGTTTGGCAGCTGTAACGGAAGCCAATCGCGAACGAGCGTGCCAGTACGCGGATCGAGAGTGGGAAGGCCCTGCCGCACGACGTAAGCGCTGGAATAAGAGACAAAAATCATGACGACAGCGGTTAGAGCGACGGTGAGTCCCAAGCGAGCACGGCGCAGACGCACGGCGAAATCCAGCGCATTTTGCTCCGGGCGGCCGTCGCCTGCCAGAAGGACTTGAGCTGTTTTTACAGACGCGGTTGTGGTGACGGTCGACATGGATTGCCTAGTGGGCCTTCACGGTGGCTGGATCGGTTTGCATCACAAAATCGCGAGGCGCCCCTGGGACGCTGTATTCATAAGGTCCGTTGTAAACCACTGGCACGTGTCCGCCGAAATTGTCATGAGGAGGTGGAGTTGCCGTGGTCCACTCGAGCGTGGTCGCTTCCCAGGGATTGTCGGCGGCTTTTTTGCCGAACTTCATGCTCCAGAAAAGATTGAAGAGAAAGATAAATTGTCCCGCGATGGTAAGGAAAGCGGCATAGGTCATAAATGTCTGCAAGGGGATCAGCCCGTGCAGGTAATTCAGTTCGGTGAGCTGGGAGTAACGGCGCAGATGTCCCGCCATGCCGAGATAGTGCATGGGCATGAAGATGGCGTAGGTGCCGATCAAGGTGATGAAGAAATGCCAGCGCGCCATGCTCTCGCTCATCATGCGGCCGAACATTTTCGGGAACCAGTAGTACGTGGCGCCAAAGATGCCAAAGATGGACGCCACCCCCATGATCAGATGAAAGTGGCCGACGACGAAATAGGTATCGTGCAATGGAATATCCAGCACGGGCTGAGCGAGGAATGGCCCGCTGATTCCGCCAGAGATGAAAAGGGAAACAAAGCCCAGGGCGAACAACATAGGCGAGGTGAAACGAAGCCGTCCACGCCAGATCGTGCCGAGCCAGTTAAATGTTTTGATGGCGGAGGGAACACCAATGGCCATGGTCATTACGGAAAAGGCGAAAGCCGTATAGGGGCTCATGCCGCTCATGAACATGTGATGGCCCCAGACCATGAAACCCAGGAAGCCGATGGACAGCATGGCGTAGACCATGGCCTTGTAGCCAAAAATTGGTTTGCGAGAGAAGACCGAGAGCAATTGCGAGCACAAACCCATGGCCGGCAAAATGGCGATGTACACCTCGGGATGGCCGAAAAACCAGAACAAGTGTTGCCACAGCAGAGGCGAGCCGCCTTTGTGTCCCGTAAGCTGCCCATTGATGGTGACCAGGGGCACAAAGAAACTCGTGCCTGCATTGCGGTCAAGTAAGAGCAGAATGCCGGCGGACAAGAGGACGCCAAACGCGAGCAGACCGAGAATCGCGGTAATGAACCAGGCCCAACACGTAAGCGGCATGCGCATGAGCGTCATGCCCCTGGCGCGCATGTCCAGGGTGGTGGTGATGAAGTTGAGAGCGCTCATCAGTGCGCCGATGCAGAACAGAGCGATGCTGATGACCCATAAATCCGCGCCTAAACCTTCACCTGGCCCTGCGGATTGCAGAGCGCTAAGTGGCGGATAGCCGGTCCAGCCGTGGAGCGGTGCGCCTCCGACCACAAAGAAGGCGGCAATCATCACAAAAAAGGCCAGGGCGGTCACCCAGAAGGAGAGCATGTTGAGAACCGGGAAGGCCATGTCTGGAGCGCCGATTTGAATGGGCAGGAAGTAATTGCCGAAGCCGCCCTGCGGGGCGGTCGTGAGCACGAAAAAGACCATGATGGTGCCGTGCATGGTCAACAAAGTCAGGTAGGTCTCGGGCTTGATCTCTCCGAGCAACGGCAGGGCGGCGGCGGGCCAGATCAGGTGGATGCGCATCAGCAAGGATAGAAACATGCCGACGAAAACGGCCGTCAGCGCGAGAAAAAAGTACTGCAAGCCGATGACTTTGTGATCGAGGCTGAAAACATACTTGCGTATCCAACTTGTGGGTGCCGCGTGGGCATGTGCAGCGTGGGCCGCGAATTCGCCGGTAGCCATTTTATTGCTTCTCCGCTTCGCGCAATGCCAGCCACTTGGCGAACTCTTCCTGGCTGACGACTCTAAGGATGCCGTGCATTTTGTAGTGGCCCAGACCACAAAGCTGGGAACAGGCGATCTCGTAGTCGCCCGTGGTGATGGGCGTAAAGTGCATGTGGATGGCGAGACCAGGGACAGCGTCCTGCTTGAAGCGCATGGCCGGAACAAAAAAACTGTGGATGACGTCTTCGGCGCGGAGGATCACGTCGATTTCGCGATTCACCGGGACGTACATTGTTCCGGCAACGACGTCGTCTTTCGAGGCGGGGTCGGCAGGGTCGAGGCCCAGAGCGGCTTCTCCTCCCCCGGAAGGATCCTGCAGTTGGGGGTTCGTTGCGCCGAATTTTCCGTCAGGTCCCGGATAGCGGAAATACCACTGAAACTGCATTCCTGTGACTTCGACCTCGACGGCGTCGGAGACTGCGGGACGGAAACGCTCGGACGCCCAAATCGAACTGCTCATAAAATTCAGGCCGACGAACAAGATTAAGGTAAGCACGGTCCAGGTGATCTCAAGCTTATTATTGCCGTGGGAGTAGTGCGCTAGCGGAGTGCTTGCGGTGCGTTGGCGATACTGCCAAGCGAAAAGGCCCAGGCTGAGCTGTGCGGCCACGAACACGATGCCCATAAGAACGTACGTGGTGGCGAAATGATGATCGATGCCCGCAGCTGCAGCCGAAGCGCCGACAGGCAACCACCACGTCTTCGCGATGAAGAAGTACGCGCTAATGAAGGTGATCAGCCAGATAACAACGAGAAGAACTAGGCCCATGTACCCTGACCTCCCGGTCGAATAATCCGCCGTTGCGAATGATCCGGCCGCGCAACCTTCGGAATCTGGATCGCAAAGCCCGAAAACGGGGCGAGTCTACCACAGGTCTTTCTAAGCGCAAGCGGGTTATTGCATGTCTCGAGTTTTTCCTCGGGGTGGCGGAGTTTGAGAACAACGGCTGGTGTTTTCTTGTTCGCGCGACTGGCGAAATCGCGCCTGCAGAAAATTTTAGACTGGAGTTGACGAATTTTTTTTATTTGAGTAACATCCGGCCAGTTTCTTGGGGAGCCCAGTGGAATGGTAGGGACCTCGCGATGTATCGCTGCCACGCTCTTCAAATTCGGCGGGCCAACGACGCTTCCACAGGCCGCGCCATCCCTGTGTGTTCGAACGAGTGATTCGGTTTTTTTGACGCGCGAGCGTTCGTGCGTCGCTGCTGAAATTCTCTCCGCGCTCGAAAATATTCGTTCTCTAGAGCAGACACTTTTGGATGTAAGCGAAAGGAGATCTTTGCGCCTTCCGGTTGGGACCGAAGGCTGGAGGGCGTACGTTCAGGGGAGGGAAGTAGCGGCGTCGTTTGCGACCGCGGCATAAGTCGACCACAGGTATCCAGGAGGTAATGCATGGCGGCCCCGGAATCTAATTCGGCCAATCCGAAACCGGATGCAGCGAAGACGTCTGCTGCCGGTGGTGGCGAAGCTGCAAAGTTCGTGGGCACGCCCGCCGTCGGTACCTCAAAAGCTGCACCTGCTGCCGGTTTACCAACGGTGGGCCCGGCGGCGAGCGGAATGAATCAGAGCCGACGGAGTTTGGTTTGGTGCGCTGTGGCCGGTTTTCTGGGGGCCTGGTTTATCGCGTTTCTTCGTTTTTTTCTTCCACGAACACTTTTTGAACCTCCGACCGTTTTCAAGATTGGGTATCCCTCCGACTATGCGTTGGGTGTCGATACGAAATGGCAGCAAAAGTACCGTATCTGGGTGGACCGCACGCCGGACCGCATGTTCGTCATTTACGCGCGCTGCACACATTTGGGCTGCACGCCAGATTGGAAGGCCAGCGAGAACAAATTCAAATGTCCCTGCCACGGAAGTGGTTACGACAGTGAAGGGATCAACTTCGAGGGGCCTGCACCGCGTCCGATGGATCGGGCGCGGGTGGAGTTGGCGCCGGATGGGCAGATTGTGGTGGATGTGTCGCAGCTTTTTGAATGGCCCAAGGGGCAGCCGAGTCACTTTAGCGATCCGGGTTCGTTTTTGAATGTGTAGGCACGGCGGTGGCGGATGCAGCTCTCGAGGAGGACGCGCGAAGTAATGAACTAGAGGGGCAACGAACTTAGACCGACGGTTCGAGCGGGATGGGAAACAGGAGCAGAAGAAATGCCTGATGAGAAAAACTCGAACGGCAAAAATGGCAAGTCGACCGGTCTGGTAGACACGATCAAGACGGGTGTCAAAGAGGATCTCGAATCCCTTAAGACGGATCTTCCTGCGAAAGCAAAAGAATCTCTGGAAACGCTCAAGAATCCGACCAAGACGCAACTCTACACGTCGATTTTCAGACACAAGCATGACGACACACCTCGCAATCGTGCCCTCGGCGTGCTTTCCAATGTTTTTCTGCATTTGCATCCGGCGAAGATTAACCGCGATTCGGTGCGCTACAGCTACACCTGGGGGATGGGCGGGATTACCTTTTATCTGTTTTTGGTGCTCACCTTCACCGGTACTCTGCTGATGTTTTACTACCACCCGAGCAAGGTACAGGCTTTCCGCGATGTGCTATACCTCGAGCACGATGTCCCTTTTGGCAGGCTGCTGCGCAACATGCACAGGTGGGCTGCCCACCTCATGGTGATCGCCGTCGAGTTGCACATGTTTCGAGTGTTTCTCACGGGCTCCTACAAGAAGCCGCGGGAGTTTAATTGGAACGTCGGCGTCATTCTTCTGGTGCTGACACTTTTGCTGTCCTTCACTGGTTATTTGTTGCCGGACGATCAGTTGGGCTTCTGGGCTGTTACCGTGGGAACCAACATGGCGCGGGCGACGCCGCTGCTTGGACACGAAGGTCCCTTCAGCAACTATCTCAATATGACCCCGTACAACGATGTGCGATTTGGATTGCTCGGTGGATCCATCGTGGATGCCAACGCACTCCTGCGGTCTTACATCTGGCACTGCATCGGCATTCCCATCATTGCATCGATTTTTATGGTTCTTCACTTCTGGCGAGTGCGCAAGGACGGCGGCATTTCCGGGCCGGCGCAGGTCATCCTCGACTCTGAGGTAAAGGAGGCGCGGAAATAGCCATGGATTGGAGACAAGTTTGGGAAATCATCTCCGCACCTGACAACGTACCGATCGTGGCAATGATTCCTTTGCTCGCCTTTTACATTTATCTCGCGTGGCGGCAGGCAAAAGCAAATGACTTGCTGATCGCGCAGTTGGAAGCCGACCCGGCGCTGGCCAAGACGCATCATCGGAAGGCCTGGCCGTTCAAGCCGGGGTGGCAAAAAGAAGTTCACGTTTGGCCGTTTCTGCTGCGGGTGGAATTTCTAGCCGCGATCATCGTGACCATCATTTTGATGATCTGGTCGATCACCTTGAATGCTCCGCTCGAAGAACCGGCAAACCCGAATCTGACCATGAACCCGGCGAAGGCGCCGTGGTATTTCCTCGGGTTGCAGGAAATGCTGGTGTACTTCGATCCGTGGATTGCCGGGGTGGTGATGCCCACGCTCATCATCTTCGGCTTGATGGTGATTCCTTATATAGATACGAACCCGCTCGGAGCGGGGTATTACACTTGGAAGCAACGCAAGTTTGCTATCGGCACTTTTCTTTTTGGGTTCATCGTCTTGTGGGTCTCGATGATTACCATCGGTACGTTTATACGAGGGCCTGGATGGCAGTGGTTCTGGCCCGGACAGACCTGGGATCACAACCGGCTCATTTATGAAGTGAACCGCGACTTGCCGGATCTCTTTGGAATCACATCGAATTGGGCGAAGGGAATATTTGGCGCGGCGGTGGTCGGCGGGTTTTTTGTCGTGGGCGGCCTGCTGGTGCACGCGCTGTTTCGGCGTTACAACCCCAAAAACTATAAGCGGATGAGTTTGCTGCAGTACTCCATTCTGATGGTTTTTTTCGTCACCATGATTGGATTGCCGATCAAGATGCTGTTGCGCCTGGTGTTGCACATTAAATATGTGTGGATTACGCCGTGGTTCAACGTTTAGGAGGAAGTGGTGGCTGAGAAGCCCATCCTCGAAGACGATCCGGTAGTCAGCAAGTCGCTGGCGCCACATTATCTT
>DATHMF010000062.1 GCA_035487355.1 Terriglobales bacterium
CGTTCCCAAAATGAACCTGGATGATGTGTTCGAGAAAAAAGATGATATCGCCGATGCCGTCAAGCGCGAACTCACGACCGTGATGGATGACTTCGGCTACGCCATCATTAAAGCGCTGGTGACTGATGTGGACCCGGACCCCAAGGTCAAATCGGCCATGAACGATATCAATGCCGCGCAGCGCGAGCAGGTTGCCGCCCAGGCGCGCGGCGAGGCGGAAAAGATCCTCAAGGTCAAGCAGGCCGAGGCCGAAGCCGAGAGCAAAGCCCTGCAGGGCAAGGGTATTGCCAATCAGCGCAAAGCCATCATTGACGGGCTGCGTGAATCGGTGGAAGCGTTTAAGCAGAGCATCGAGGGCGCGACGGCGAAAGATGTAATGGCGCTGGTGCTCATGACCCAGTACTTCGATACACTCAAGGAAATCGGCGCCCAGGATAAGAGCAACACCATCTTCATGCCCAACTCGCCCTCCGCCATGTCCGACTACCTGCAGCAGATCATGAGTGTTGTCGTGGGAAACCAAGTCTCCGACCAAACCAAGGCGGCAACGGCGGGAGTGCAAAGGCCTGAATAGCTTTGTCATATACGAGGCCAAGGGCCACTCAAATTGTGGGATGGTGTAGTTCTGTGATACTTTTTGAATTAGATCAGTTATGAAAAGTTCCGAAATCCAAAGTTCACGTGACATTTTGGGAGGCGCTCCTGTCTTTGCTGGCACGCGTGTGCCAGTGCAGGCTTTGTTTGATTATTTAGAGGCAGGAGATTCCCTCGATGAATTTATCGCCGATTTTCCTACTGTCCGGCGCGAACAAGCCATTCATTTGCTCGAAGAAGCCAAGATCTCGCTCGTTTCTCCCGAATAAATGAAAATCCTGCTCGATGAGTGTATCCCGAGAAGGTTGAAATTTGAGCTTAAGAACCATGATGCCAAAACAGTTCAGGAAATGGGCTGGACGGGAAAAAAGAATGGTGACTTGCTTGCTTTAGCTGACAAGGGATTTGAGGTATTCATCACTCTAGATAAGAATCTTGAAGCACAATTAAACGTAAGCAAGTTTAATCTGAAAATCGTGGTCTTTTCGATTGGAAGCAGTCGTCTTGCAGACATTAAAGCTTATCTGCCTCAGCTTCATCGCGCTTTGGATAGCAGCAACCCAGACAAGCTGATTCATATCAAGCGATAGCGCAAGGCTCTATTTGACCTCAAAGACCTTCGGCACAACCTCCCCTGCCTTGCCCCAGAAGCTTTCATCGAAGCAGCGGCTGTTCGCAGGCTCTTCCGGTCCGATGTAATAGCTGTGTGTTCCATTTTTGCTTTTCACCTGGGCGGCAAACCCCGCCGCCGGATGCACCACCCCCGAGCTGCCGATGCAGATAAAAACCGTGCAGCTATCAAGAGCAGCCGCGATGTCTTCCAGGTAGTAGGGAACTTCGCCGAACCAGCAGATATGCGGACGAATGCGTCCACCACACTCGCAGCGCGGAACTGATTCCAGGTTGGGATAGGAGTTCCGGTCGTCAAAAGCGGGCCGCTTGCACCCAGCCCGTTCACACCGGCTCTGCATGAGCCTGCCATGCATGTGCCAGACGTTCTCGCATCCCGCCTGCTCCAGCAGTGCATCAACGTTTTGTGTGCAGTGAAAGAGCCGCTCCCCGAGCGCCTGTTCCAGTTGCGCCAGGGCAAAGTGCGCCGGATTCGGTTTGCATTGCGCTGCAACCTCGCGCCGCCACGAATAAAATTCCCAAACCAGCCGCGGATCATTTCTCCAAGCCACCGGCGAAGCCACGTCCTCGATGCGAAAGTTCCGCCACAACCCATCAGAGCCGCGGAAGGTGGGGATGCCACTCTCAGCGCTCAAACCGGCTCCAGTCAGGATAAATACGCGGTCGTCAGGATGAATAGGAATCATCAACAGAAATTAAACTATGCCATTTTAACTTGTTAGAAACTGCCTGGCTCTTTTGACATCGTTTGAAAAGCGGCACTTACAAAAAGCGTCACTTACAAAAAGTGGCACCTACAAAAAGTGGCACCAACAAAAGTGGCACCTGCAAAAAGTGGCACTTACAAAAAGTGACACCTGCAAAAAGTGTCATCCTGAGCGGAGCCGCGCTTCGCGGCGAAGTCGAAGGACCCCGAGGATGCATATCGTTCCATGCAGCTTCAGGGAATTCTCTCGATTCACTCTTGCCTGGGTGCCCCACGCGCGCGCCAGCGCGTGTGGGACAAAACTCGCCACAAACTGCGCCGATGGGTTGCTTTTCTGGGAACTTTACCCTGAGCTTTGGTTTCTAAATCTATAGTTCCTAATATGCTTTGAAAGAAATGACTGAATGAAAAAAGCCATCATCATCGTGGCGGCGGTGGCTGCATACTGCCTCTTTGAAATCGTGCTTCTCCTGAGCATAGTTACCCCAAACCCCGGTTACCCGACCTCAGGTACTCGTCAAACGGTTACCGGAGCAGCGCAGCTTGTGTTGATCCCTGGCTTGGCCGCAGTTTTTTCGCGAATTATATATGGCCCATACCGCTGGAAAAGAAGAGCCTTAATCATCCTCGCAGTGGGAGCCGGATGTGTGCCTGCGTTGGTCGGTTTGGTAGCTGTCGGGATGGTGCTCGATTGGGTTAGTTCCAGAAGTATAGCTTGGTTAATTGTATTGCTCGTATTGATCGGGTGCGGCTTTATACCCGCCCTGTTTTTTGTAGTTAGGAAATTAAGAAAGCGAGGCGTTGCGCTTGAGACGAAGAGATGGTTGGCCGAGCGCCAGTCAGGAACCAGCGCTCGCGAACGCAGATGGAAAGATCGAGCGATCCGATACTCATTGTGGCTTCCCGCACTCTCAGTACTGCTTGTTTTCTTGTTTTTACCGGAATCGTGGGGCATTGCCTCACACTTTGAATTTCGAACCCAGGTTTTGACTGAGTATCAGGTTCGAGTGCCCGCCAGCTGGATCATCCTGCAGCAGGATGCGCAATCGGAACCCGGATATTCTTATATCTCAGGTTTGGCGGGTCGGGGCATGGGTTTCAGCGTCACGCGGTATCTTCATTGGTGGGATGTTCCTCTCTCAAGCTGGAGCGTTGGCACCCAACCCTATGCTTATTTCGGAGCATCAGCCCCGGAGCATTGGCTGCCCAAGATTGAGAACGTGATTGCTCAGCGCGACTTCTTGATCGGTAATACGCCTCTGACCTGCGTGGACTACTGGCCATCTTATTTGACTGAGCGGGGAAAGCCCCGGGATGCATCCATTGCGTATATCAACTGTTACAGCCCTGCCCGGTTGTACGCCAGTTTTACAGGCGAAAGATTTCAGGTTCCGGTGTTTTACAAAATGCTGGAAGGCATTACACAAACACGCTAGCTTCCTAGATCTGTCATCCTGAGCGGAGCCGCGCTTCGCGGCGAAGTCGAAGGACCCGAGGATGCATATCGTTCCATGCAGCTTCAGGGAATTCTCTCATTCACTCCTGCCCTTTCATCTCTCGCTTGGGAGAAAACACCGGAAATAGATGAGAGAAAATCGTAAATCGCAATTCGAGACTTCCAAAATGTCAATACTTTGATCCCAGAATGATACCACTATGGCACCATGTTGTTCATTCTACCCCAATCCATGCCATCCTTTCCTTAAGTACCCGAAAGGAGGGCACAAAGAATGAATATTAGAGAAATCTTTAGCAACAAACCCCGCTGCCGGCACATCAGCAAAATCGGCAGCCGCTGCCAGGCCGATCCCCAGACCGGTAAACCCTATTGCTTTTTCCACGATCCCGGCCAGAAAGAAAAACAAGCCCAGGCCCGTAAGCAAGGTGGGGAAGCCCGCAACCGTCCGCCTGAGACCATCCTGCCGCCCCATTTCGAGCGCCGGCCCCTGCAAGATCTCTCCCAGGTCCACGAGTTTCTCGAAGACATCGCCAACTACATCTGCCGTGGTGAAATGGACCTGCGCACCGGCCGCACCCTCACCTACGTCGCCAACAGCGTCCTCGCTGTCCTGAAAGAAAAAGCGCGCCAACAGCGCCAGGAAGACGGTCGCGCCGCCAAAAAAACCAGCCCTGACCAGGTAAAGTTCTTCTTTAGCCCGATTCCTCGCTCGGAACGGCGCACTGATGACCATAACAAAGACCAAGACCATAACCAGAATCAGAACAACGCCAAGCCGCAGCCAACCATTCTCGGCCAGAGCACCGTGGCCCCCTCCGCCGTGCCCGGCAAGCGAAACCAACCAGAAGACAAACACCCAGCCCGGCCCGATCAAGCCCGGCAGACCAGCCCCGGCACTGATTCTGCCGCGAGCCCAAACGCCGCACCACCAAATCAACCAGCACCCCAGTCTCAGCGACGAATCCTGCACGGGAGTTCACCCTTTCCCCCGGTCGTCGTTCCCAACAAGCCCGCGCCGCCCCCGCAGCCGTCCCGCTATCCCCAGTACGGCCCGGATGACATCCGTAAGGTTTGAGGAAAACAGAAAGGTTGATTAAGAGGGTTCAGAAAAAGCATTCCCAGGCAATGCAGGGCGTACTTGGAATAGCGCGAGCAAAGCGCGAGGGTAAAGCGGTTTACCGTGGAGCCCTTAGAATGACGCCCCATTAGGTCTTTGAAAATTCGTAAGAGCAGTATCCCGTCGCCGGAGCGATTTGCCTATGCACGCCTCTGCGTTCCTCCGCGTCCTCTGCGGTGAACTCTTGTTTTTGGCTAAAAGCTAAAAGCCAAAGGCTAAAGGCTTCTTTTCCGCGACCCAAGCCAGCAGGGGGCCCCCGAAGGCGAAGCCAAGGCTTTTCCTGAGGACTGAGGACTGACGACTGACGACTCTCTAGAACCCTTCTTCTATCAACCGTTCCAGGGTAATGGAAGATGAACCTGGTTTCTGCAGCGCCATTTTTTCCGCATACTTGGCCAGCACGTCCACTTCAATATTGAGCGGAGCGCCCGGCTGCAGCGTGTACAGGTTGGTAGCTTTGTGGGTATGAGGGATGATTGCAATCGAAACTTCAGTTTCGTGTACCTTGGCAACCGTGAGGCTGATGCCTTCGATAGTAATCGAGCCTTTTTCTACCACATAGCGCATGAGTTCCTGGGGAATGCTAATCTGCAGCCAATAGTCATCGCTGCTCTTGATCTTTTCCAGGGTAAGTAATTTTCCGACTCCATCTACATGGCCCTGCACAATGTGTCCGCCGAGAGGGGTGCCGGCCCGCATGGGAAGTTCCACATTGACAAGCGCCCCTTTCGCGAGACGATTGAATGAAGTGCGAGAAACAGTTTCGTGAGCCAGGTCTGCGCTGAAAGATCTGCCGGGAACAATTCTTACTGCCGTCAAACAGACGCCGCTTACTGCTACGCTGTCGCCCAGCTTCAACGCACGGCTTGCGCGCTCTGCGGCGACGGTGATGCGGCCAGCGCCATTGGTTATGACGACTTCGCTGACTCGTCCTACTTCTTCAATGAGTCCTGTGAACATGCTGTCTCCAGGTTACTCCGCCTCGTGAATCGCGCTGAAATCGTAAGGATCGCGTATGTATCCCTCCACCGCGAAGTCCTCTCCGAAATGATGGATGGTGACGTGCTGCACGTGCGCAGCTTCTCCCATATGGCGAAAGCCTGCACCACGGGCGAAGGGCACCGAGCCTGACCCGGCAAGAATTTTTGGCGCGTAGTAGAGAAAGACCTTGTCCACTACGCCCGCTGCCAGCGCCGCCCAATTCACCAGCGCGCCTCCTTCGATCAGCAAGCTGGTGATCTGCATCTCCGCCAGGCGCTTCATCATACTGCGCATATCCGGACGGCCGTCGGACGCGCTTGATTCCATTTCGGGAAAAAGAGGGCCGCCAATTCCCGTGCGGCGGCGGACCGGCATGCGCCTGATTTTATCCGAGGGCGCCTGTGCAGAAGCGGCGTGGGCAATGGCGACTTGTTCCACGCGAATGCCGCGCGCTTCAAACTCGCGCTTCCTTTTCTCTTCGGCAAACGAACATAAAACCAGCACATCGTCCTGCGCGGTTTTGACTACGCGTGATTCCAAGGGGAGCCGCAAGCGCGAATCCACAATCACGCGAAGCAGCGGCCGCCGTCGCGGCCTTCCCGTGCGGTCGGTCAACAGAGGATCATCGGCAATGATCGTCCCCACGCCCACCATCAGAGCATCACTCGAGTGGCGCAACTCTTGAACATGCGCACGTGCGGTCTCGCTGGTGATCCACCCGCCGGTCGCCCCCCCCGAGCCCAAAGCCGTGGGATTACCCGATTCCCCCGGCGGAGGCGCAATTTTGCCATCCAGCGTCATTCCGGCTTTTAACGTGACCAGCGGCTCATGCCAGCGGATATATTTCGTAAACGCTTCATTCAGCTTGCGCGCCTCATCTTCCAGCACGCCTTCAATCACTGCAATGCCCGCAGAACTCAGTTGCTCGATGCCTTTTCCCCGGACGAGTGGATTGGGATCAAGCATCGCCGCGACGACGCGCTTGATCCCCGAGGAGATAATCGCCTCCGTGCAAGGACCGGTGCGCCCCTGATGACAGCACGGCTCCAGATTCACATAAAGAGTCGCTTCTTTCAGAGGAACGTTCTTGCTCTGGGCTTGCTCAATGGCAATTACTTCGGCGTGCTTGATGCCATCATAGGTATGAAATCCGCTGCCCAGGACCTTCCCCTCGGCGTCCACTACAACGGCGCCGACATAGGGATTGGGCGCGGCCAATCCTATGCCTAGCCGTGCCAGCAGAAGTGCCTGGCGCATAAAGTCGTGATGTTTTTCTTCAGGATTCAATTCAGGTCTGCTCGTCCTGTTAATCTGTGGCTGTTATTCGAACAGTGAGTTCACAAATGCCTCGGCATCAAACGGCAGCAAGTCGCCGGCTTTTTCTCCTACTCCTACGTAGCGCACGGGCAGCTTCAGCTCCCGGCTGATGGCTACAACCACGCCGCCCTTGGCTGTGCCATCGAGTTTCGTGAGCACAATGCCGGTTACCCCGGCAGACTGCGTGAACTGCCGCGCCTGTTGCAATCCGTTTTGCCCTGTGGTGGCGTCCATGACCAGAAGAACTTCATGCGGCGCTCCCGGAATAATGCGTTCGGCGGTGCGCTTCATCTTTTCCAGCTCGGACATGAGGCTTGATTTGGTATGCAAACGGCCGGCCGTATCCACAATCACGAAATCCATCTTGCGGGCCTTGGCGGAGTGCAGAGCATCGAAGAGCACGGCCGACGGGTCGCCTCCGGGCTTGGTTTTAATCACTTCGGTGCGGGTGCGCTCTCCCCAGATTTCGAGCTGCTCGATGGCAGCGGCGCGGAAGGTATCTGCCGCACAGAGAAGAACAGATTTGCCATCGCTGCCCAGCAGGTTCGCCAATTTACCGATGGTTGTGGTTTTACCCGTGCCATTCACGCCCACCACCAGAATCACTTCAGGCGGCTCGGCGTCTCTTGCCGGCGCAACCGCAGCATTCAGGATGGCCAACAGCTCCTGCTTGAGCAGCCGCTTGAGTTCAGCAACGTCGCCAATCTGCTTGCGGTCAGCCTGCGCGCGCAGTTTTTCGAGCACCTCGTGGGTGGTGGCAGTGCCGAGGTCGGCGGCAATGAGGGTTGCTTCCAGGTCATCAAGCGTCTCGCGGTCAATTTGCTTGCCGAAAGAGACGATGCTTTCAATGTGCTCGCTCAGGCTTTCGCGCGTGCGCGTGACCGCCTGCTTCATTCTCTCCAGGAAGCCGGGCTTGCTGGTCTGCTCTTCTTCTTTTTTCTTGCTGCCAAATAATGAAATCGCCATGCGTGTTTGCCGAAAATTCCATTATACGGTGCTCGCAATAGAGCAGTCGGGACGGGGTTTGTTATGGGTAGAATTTATGTGTTTGGAGAGCGCGGGGCACTGGACAGCGCCAACGCTCAATCTCCTGCCACGGGAGGGGAAGCAGGCGCATCGGCAACGGCTTCCGCAGTTTCGGCTGCAGCAGCGGCGGCAACTTGTTCTCCGGTTACCGTACCGGCGCGGTACAGGCGCAAAACTCCGCGTTCAAAGACAGCGGTCAAAGCGGCCACCACGCGCGGGTCGAACTTTGCAGCGGCCAGCGAGTTGATGATGCGCACCACGTATTCCGGGTCCATGGCCGCCTGGTAAGGACGGTTGGTGGTCATGGCGTCGAAGGTGTCACCCACCATGATGATGCGCGGCATCAGGCCGATCTGGTCTGCCTTGTATCCGTGGGGATAGCCGCGGCCGTCGAGCGATTCGTGGTGCAGTTCGATTCCGGGAATCATCTCGCGCAGTGCCTCTACCGGACGCAGGATGCTGGCGCCTTTGGACGTGTGCGTTTTCATGATCTCGAATTCGTCAGGCGTGAGCGCTCCGGGCTTTTTCAAGATGCGGTCTTCGATCCCGATCTTGCCTACATCATGCAGTTGGGCTGAGATGCGGATTTTTTCAATTTCCTCTTTGCTCAATCCAAGCTCCGTCGCCAAAATCACGGAGTAGCGCGTGACCCGGTCAGAGTGGCCTTTGGTATACGGGTCCTTTTCGTCAACCGCACCGGCCAGCATTTGGATGGAACTCATAAACAGCGAACGATTTTCCTGGGCCGCGCTCTTGAGGTCAAAGACCAGCCGCTCCAGGTCGGCGCTCATGGTATTGAACGTAGTAGCGAGCTCTCCGATTTCCGTGCGGCTCTTCAGGCGAACTCGTTTGGAAAAGTCTCCTTTGGCGATGGCACGGCTGGAGTCCGTCAATGTTTTGACAGGCTGGCTGATTTGATTGGCGGCGAAGATGCTGATCAAAATGCTGACCAAGATGACGATAAGAGCCAGCCAGCGGTTCTTGCTCTGCATATCAGAAACGCCCAGGTAGGCATCGTGTTGCGTCTTCTGCGCCACTACAGCCCACTCCAGGGAAGGAACCGGACGGTAGCTCCCCAGCATGTCAATTTTTGTGTTGTTCCGAGTGACAGAGAATTCCATCGTTTTGGTAACGTTAGCCTTGCTGCCTTGCTTGACGAAGTCCTTCACGATGTCAAAGTTCGTCATGTCCTCGCCGGTTACATAAGCAGAATCGGCGCCTGCGACCAGCCGCCCCTGGCGATCCACTACATAAATGTTCAGTCCGCCCTTGGAGTCTTCCCGCAAGCGGTTCAACAGTGGCTGCTGATCAACAATGACTCCGATCATTCCGATGAAGTGGTTTTCTACCGTGACCGGCGAACTGACCAGGGTCACGGTTTTGCTCAGTTTCCCGGCGCCCATCTGCATGGCTGGACCGTTATAAGGCCGGCCCTCGCGTGCGGCTGCGAAGGCATGCTCCAGCTCGCGGAGCATGAAATCATCAATCTCGATCCTTTTCGCGGTAATCCCCTTCCCCTTGGATTCAGATCCGATGAGTGTGGCGTAAGAAATGTTTTCCGATGAGGAAACAAATTTTTCCAGCAGCGCACGCAGTTCGGGCGCATCCAGGTGCTCGCCCTTCAGGTCGCTTCCGCTGGCCACGGTGATGGCTGAGGCGAGATTGCCCATCATGGTCAGCAGGTTGCTTTGCCGTTGTGCCAGTTCTTCTTCTACCGAGCGCGTAATCGTGTTCTGCAGCAGCTTCTCATTGGTGACCAGGCGGTCGCTTTCATCATTCACAACGGTGTTGCCGTACCACACCAGCGGACCAACGCTGACCAGGATCAGGACGCCGAAGATGAGATAAAGAATCGGTATACGCTTAGGCATGTCTACATTCGGGGTTGATGCGAATTCTATCGCGGAATGGCGCCAAAGTGGGAAACTTTCGATGTATCGAAGGTACACTATTCCACTTTGCCCGGCCGGGTCATGAGTTCGCGGATAGCATCGCGGGGGGCCTTGCCGTCGTGCAGAATGGCGTGCATCTGCTGCGTAATGGGCATTTCCACACCGAACTTTTGCGCCAGTCCCATAGCGGCATTGGTGGTCAACACACCCTCGGCCACCATGCCGTGCATACCGGCAATGACCTCAGGCAGTTTGCGGCCTTTGCCCAACTCCACTCCCACGGTGCGGTTGCGGGAGAGCCCGCCGGTGCAGGTAAGCACCAGGTCTCCCATGCCGGCCAATCCTGCCAGGGTCTCGCGTTTTGCTCCGCATGCTACTGCCAGGCGGGTAATCTCGGCCAATCCGCGGGTGATGAGCGCAGCCACGGTGTTGTGTCCCAGGTCCAATCCGTCGCAGATTCCGGCAGCGATAGCAATTACATTTTTCAGCGCTCCGCCCAGCTCTACTCCGATTACATCGTCATTGGTGTAAACCCGAAAGGCGGGATCGCTGAATTCGCTCTGAATGCGTCCGGCGAGAGAGGAATCTTTAGAAGCCGCTGTAATTGCCGTCGGATCGCCGCGTGCGACCTCCTGAGCGAAGGTAGGACCGCTCAGAGCGGCAATGGCAGGAGTGAAGCCTGCCGACTTGGAAACGACGTGCTCAATCACCTCGCTCATGCGCAACAGCGTGCCTTCCTCCACGCCTTTGGTGGCGCTGACGAAGGCCATCCCGTTGTGCAGGTGTGGCGCCATTTGTTCGAAGATGCGTCTTCCATGGTTCGAAGGCACAGCACTGACGACGACCTCGGCTTTGTGCAGGGCTGAGCCGAGGTCATTGGTTGCACGGACAGATTCGGGAACCCGCTGTCCGGGCAGAAATAAAGCGTTGCTTCGGCTCGACTGTATAGACTCGTAGACTTCTTTTTCATATGCCCAGAGGCGAAGACGGTGCGTGCCTTTGCGTCCTAGTACGATGGAGATCGCCGTTCCCCAGGCGCCTGCGCCGATAATTGCAATGTCAGACATGAATAATTTAGTCCTTCGTTCCCGCGGTCATGGCTTCCACTTTCTTTTTGCCGAACTTATTTTCCGTGCCGCTCACCAGACGCCGGATGTTCTCATGGTGCTTCACAATGATCAGCAGCGATATAAGAATTGAAGTTACTAGAAGTGATCTCTGCCGCCAATTCTCCAGCCCATATGCGAAGGCTGGAAAGCATGCCGTTGCCACGATCGAGGCCAAAGAGACGTAATGCGTGACGACAAAAATCACCAGGAAAACCAGCAGGGACAAACCAATGGCCTTGGGGGAAAGCGCGAGAAAAACTCCCGCAGCAGTAGCCACGCCTTTACCGCCGTGAAACTTCAGCCATACCGGGAACATATGACCCAGGACAGCAAAGAGTGCTGCCAATGAAAGCAGCATGACCCCACCGCTAACATCGGCATCATAAGAAATAAGGATGTGCCGTCCTAGAAACCAAAGTGGAAGAAATCCCTTGAGCCCGTCTAAAAGCAGGGTCGCTATTCCCAGCCCAGGAGCAGTGCGGGCTACGTTGGTTGCGCCGATGTTGCCACTCCCTGTAGTGCGTATGTCCTGCTTCTTAAACAGGCGAACCAGGATGTAACCAAACGGTATTGATCCGATCAGATATGACACAACCGCTACGATGATGTAGTCCGTCCGCATGGTTAAGAAAACAACAAATAGCCGCTTCAAAATCTATTGCAGTTCAAATCGAGCCAGCTTGGTATAAACCGCGCCGCTGGGGGCGGTCTTGCTCTGATACAAAAAGAACTCGTGAGCCGTCATTGTACCGAAGTCGGGCGGCGTCATCCTGGCCAGCCGCTCTTGCAGGTGTTGAAACTTCTTGTTTGGCCCATCCGTACGCTCTCGCTGGGGATTGCCCGAACCGCTGCGTGCCAGTGTGAGATGCGGGGTGAAAGCGCGCTCTTCCTTTTCTATGCCCAGTGGAAGCAGGGCTTCATCCACGCTCCGGGCCGCCTGAACAAGATGATCATCTGCTTCTACCCCGATCCAGAAGACGCGGGGCGATCGGGGAGTAGGAAAGAAGCCGATGCCGCGAAAGCTGATTTGCGTCTTCCTCGCTTGAATCGTGCTTAGCTTTTCCTTGATGGTGTCGTGCTGCGCGCTTTCACCAATGAATTTGAGCGTGATGTGCAGGGATGCAGGTGAAACCCAACGCACCTCGGGCGCAGATTCGCGCACGCTCTCCATGAAACGCTCAATGCGCTGCTGGATGGCGTCATCAAGATCAATGGCAACGAAGAGGCGCATGGTTAAACACAAAGTACTCAGTACTCGGTACTCAGTACTCAGAAAATGCATAAAGAGAGCGCAGACAAAATCGAACAGGTTCGTAAATCAAAAATCGTGCTTCTAACTTCATACTTCGTACTTACATTAATCTTCTTCTCACCATATCCAATGCCTGCTGGCTGGCCCCCCAGCGGATGCGTTCGCGGTCGCCCGGCAAAAGCCTCTTCACTACATCTGTCTTCTTGCCGTCGGAAAGAGCATGGTAGACCAGGCCCACGGGTTTTTCTTCTGTCCCACCTTTAGGGCCGGCGATACCAGTGACGGCAAGACCGTAGGTAGAGTTGCACTGTTTGCGGATTCCTTCAGCCATGGCTGCGGCCACCTCGCGGCTCACAGCGCCGTGTTCAGCAATGAGGAGCGGTGGCACACCGCTATAAAGAGTCTTGAGATCGTCGGAGTAGACAATTGCTCCGCCCACAAACGAGCGCGAGCTGCCGCTGAGCGAGGTCAGCCGCTGGCCGATCAAACCACCGGTGCAGGATTCCGAGACCGCAATCGTCGCCCCGCGCATCTCCAGGTAATATTCGACAATCTGCTCCAGCGACTCGCCGGCCCGTGAGAAGACAAAGTCATCGAGTTCGTCTTCTATTTTTTCCGAAAGTTCCGATACCAGCTTTTCGGCTGCTTCCTCCGAAGCAGCCGTGGCTTTCAGGTAAATCTGTACCTCGCCAGCGTGTCCCAGGATCGTGGTCTGGACTTCTTTATGCTTTTTGTAGATGGGCGCAATGCGCGCGTCACACTCCGACTCCGGCATGAGGGCGACCCGCAGCTCGCGCTTGGCGATAAATAGCTGATTATCTTTGAAGCGCACACGCAGGCGTTCCATGCATTGCGTGTCGAAGAGTGGCTTCAGCTCTTGAGGCGGTCCGGGCAGAAGTATGACAACTTTATTCAGGTGGCCGACGGAACCCTCCAGCCACTGCCCGGGAGCGCTGCCGTTGGGATTTTCCAGAGGCACAGCCCCGGCAATCACATCACCCTGCTTGAGGTTGTTCTCCGCCATCTTGATGCGGCGCTTGGCGAAGCGGGCATAGAGCTTGGCGACAATATCCGCATCACGCCGCAAAGGCAGATTCAGCGCCTGGGCCACGGCTTCGCGTGTGAGGTCGTCTTCCGTCGGTCCCAGGCCGCCCATGAAGATCACCAGGTCAGAGCGCTCCAGCGCAATGCGCGCCGCGGAAACCAGATGCGCGTGGTCATCACCCACCACAGTCTTGAAGCCCACGTCAATCCCCAGCAGGTTGAGCCTTTCGGTCAAAAAAAGGGAATTGGTGTCCTGGCGGAAAGGTGTAAGCAGCTCGGAGCCGACGGCGATGATTTCAGCAAGCACGAATATAAAGTTTAACCGACTGAGGGCAAACTATGGGCGGCCCGACAAAATCAAAGAAATATTCCAGTTACACCACGAGGCACAGAGACACGGAGAAAATTCATGGGCTGAATGCTGATTGCTTGTCCTAATCGAGCAGTGGTTTTCCCTGGATGCCCCACGCCAAATGATGCACGCCGCTGGCGGTAGCCAGCACGGCGGCTTTGCCGGGGGCGAAGGCCAATCCAACCAGTCCGTTGCCGGCGACGGCCAGCGACGCCTGACGGTCAGCCGTGACTCTTACGATGCCGCGCTTGCCGGCCAGCGAGGCGGCCACGTAGATGTTGCCGTCAATATCGAAGGCCAGTCCCTGCGGACGGCCCAGTCCGCGATAAAAGACGTTTACGGTCCCGTGATCGTCAATGCGGTAAACGGAATCATAACTGGATGTGGTGGGACCGGTGACGAAGAGAGAACCATCGGGGTGGAAGGCGAGATGATACGCCGAGATGCTGGGCTCGAGCGTGGCAAAGACAAAAATCTGCCGGTCGCGGGAAATTTTGAAGATGGTTCCGCTGCGGTCGCCTACGTAAAGATTTTCGTTGCGGTCGAAGGCGATGCCGGTGGCGATTCCCATGCCCTCTGCGTAAGAGGACATGGTCCCATTCGGCGCAACCCGGTAGACCGTGCCATCATGCCGTGAAGAGACGTACATCTGGCCGGAGCGATCGAAGGCGATGCTGGTGGCGTTCATCATCTCGCTGAGGAACGGGCGCACGGTGTAGTTGGTATCAATCTTGAAAATGGAGACCGGAACCTTCTGGCCGCGGCTTCCCGAGAAGGTCACAAAGATATTGCCTTCGTGGTCGAGAGCAGGATTGGTCACCGGATGCAGATTTTCCGCCACCGGGACTGCAATGCGAATCTCATGAGGATTGCTGCTGGAGCCATCCGCGATGACTACTACATTTCCCGAAGCCGCACCCTCGGGCACACGCGCCACCATAAAATCATCGGAGCTGATGAGCACCGCGCCCTCGGCCCCGCCGAATTGCACTGCCGGCCGCTTCATGGCGGGAGGCCTCAGCCCCGCGCCCAGGATGCGTACCTCGCCTCCGGGCAACGCCGCTGGCGGCACAACCGCTTCTATACGCGGTTTGCCGTTCACGTTTTTCTTCCCGATAAGATCAGAGATACCCATGGCGACTTTTAATGCAAAATCCGAAAGTGAATCAGCACCTGCAATACGATGTTCGCATAAATTCCTGCGCCCACATCGTCGATCATGATGCCGGTACCCTCCGGCAATTTTTCCAGTTGACGCACTGGCGGTGGCTTCAGAATATCGAATCCACGAAAGAGTATAAAACTCGCC
The DNA here is from genome assembly GCA_035487355.1 of Terriglobales bacterium. Lineage (NCBI taxonomy): Bacteria > Pseudomonadati > Acidobacteriota > Terriglobia > Terriglobales > Terriglobales bacterium. The sequence goes on from DATHMF010000062.1 coordinate 14,789, forward strand.
AAAACATATTGCCAACGCAGCGGCACCAGGATCATGGAGATCAGTTGACCGGCGACTTCATCAATCACCACGTGACCGGGGTCTTTGATGCCGCTTTCCCGGGCCACAATGGAAGAAACCGGTATCCCAACCATGATCACTACGCAGGCCGCAACCGTGGTGTAGAGCCATTGCAATCCACCTGGGATAAAAAAATACCCCACTGCCCACCAGAGCGCTGCTGTGCACAGGGAAGCCCACGTGCCAGAACCGGGCTGAAGGAATCCGATGCCAAAAAAAGTTCCCAGCAGCCACGCGAAAGTTGTGCGCGGCTCCTGTTCCTGCTCTTCAACCTCTGACTCACTGGATCTTGCGTTCATTCGGATTGTGCGGTAGCTCCTCGTCTTCCAGCGCCTGCCGTTTTCTTTCTGCTGCTGTCTCGGCGTTGATCAGCTCTTCCGGGTCGTTAACCGGTGTGGAAATTACATATGCACCACTGGCCCATTTGCCTAAATCAATGGTCCGGCAGCGTTCACTGCAAAAAGGGAACTCTGGTTCGGAATACAGAACAATCTTTTTGCAAATCGGGCAGCGCAGGCTGCGAGTTTTCTTCGCCATAGTAAAGAAGTTCTCAGTTCTCAGCTCAGGCACTTGCCGTTCTATCAGTTCCGAGTTCGCTGAAAACCAGAAACTCGAAACTAATGTTTACGCTTCGCCCACCTTCTGGAAAAAGCGAATAATGGATTCGATGCCGCGATAGAAATTCGGGATGTGGAATTTCTCGTTGGGAGCGTGCAGGTTGTCATCCGGCAAGCCGAAGCCCATCATCACACTGGGAATTTTCAGGTGCTTCTCAAAATCTGCCACGATGGGGATCGAGCCACCAGACCGAATAAAGACCGTATCTTTATTGAATACCTCTTTCATGGCCTGAGTTGAAGCCCGCACAAACCTATTATCGGTCTTAATGACAATGGGATCGGCAATGCTGAATTGCTTGATGTTGACGGAAATTCCCTTGGGAACATTCTTTTGCACGAAGTCGCTGTAGAGCTTGAAGATTTCAGCGGGATGCTGGTCGGGAACCAGGCGCATGGAAATTTTAGCGGAGGCGCGTGCCGGGATCACGGTCTTGGCCCCTGCACCAATGAATCCGCCCGGCATGCCATGGACTTCGAGCGTGGGACGTGCCCAAACGCGCTCCAGCACGGAGAATTCCGATTCACCGGTCAGTTCTTTGGAGCCGACTTCCGTCTTGCGGAAGTGCTCCACGTCGAAGGGGAGCGAGCCCCACGCCTTCAGCTCATCTGCGCTGGGCTTTCCTACGCGATCATAAAAACCAGGGATCAGAATCTTCCCCTTCTCGTCTTTCAATTTCACAATCAATCTTGCCAGCGCATCGAATGGATTCGGGGCTGCTCCACCGTACATGCCGGAATGCAGGTCGGTCATTGCTCCAGTGGCTTCGAGTTCGGTATACACCATGCCGCGCAGGCCGACGCACAGTGTAGGCAGATCGGGGGCAAACATCTCGGTGTCTGAGACCAGCGCAACGTCCGCTTTCAGCCTGTCGCTACTCTCACGCACAAACTTGGCAATGGATTCTCCGCCGACCTCTTCTTCGCCTTCAATCAGCAGGCGTACATTGATCGGAAGCTTGCCGCCGCCGGTTTTCATCAGCGACTCCAGCGCCTTGACGTGCATGTACATCTGGCCTTTGTCATCCACGGCGCCGCGAGCGTAGAGGTTCTGGTTGCGCTCGGTGGGCTCAAAAGGCGGCGTGTGCCATTCATTCAGCGGATCAGGCGGCTGCACGTCGTAGTGCCCATAGCAGAGCACGGTAGGCTTGCCCGCGGCTTTGAGCCAGTCAGCGTAAACCAAGGGATGGCCTGCGGTGGGAATCACTTCCACATGTTCCATTCCAATATTGCGCAGATGTGTGGCAATGAGTTCGGCTGTGCGGAGAATATCTCCTTTATGCTCCGGCAGCGTGCTGATGCTGGGGATGCGTAACAGCTCCTTCAGTTCACTCAAAAAACGTTGCTGATTATCGCGGGCGTAGGTAACAGCAGTGGGAGAATTCAAGTTGGCACTCCTAATTAATAAAAGTATAGCGTGACCAAACTCACTTTTGAAATCGCGCCAGCGCGAAGCTGGAAATATCCAGCTCCGGTTGCGATCCACGCACAAGCTCACCCATGAGTTGCGCGGTGATCGGCGCCAGCAGAATTCCATTGCGGAAGTGTCCGGTGGCCACGAAGTAACCGGGGGTTTCAGTGGCGCTCAAAATAGGGAGATCATCGGGCGTCGAAGGTCTCAGCCCGGCCCAAGCCTCCAGCATCCTGGCTTCGCCGAGTTGTGGCACAAACTTCGTTGCCTCCTGACGCAGCAGCCGGATGTCCGCCGGGTCAACCCGTTTGTCGAAGCCGGCCTCTTCTACCGTGGCCCCAATCAGGATGCGTCCATCACTGCGCGGCACCAGATAAACTTCTGGCGTGCGCACCACGCGCTGCAACGTTGCCTGTGGTGCAACAACACTCAGCATCTGTCCTTTGACCGGATGCACGGGAACATTGCATGAATCTGTCCCCTGAACTTTGATCTCTCCTGCCCATGCACCGCAGCAATTTACAACCCATGCTGCGGGGTAATGGCTGTGTGTTGTGTGAACAGACAATCCGCTGCTTTCACGCGTAATCTGCGTAACCGGGGAGCCGGAGACAACATCCACGTTGTGATGTCTGGCGGCCTGGAACGATGCTGCCGCCAGCGCACGAGGATCAACACTGCGTTCCTCCAACCGGAACGCCCGGTCGCTCGCGGAAATATGCGGCTCCAACTTACCGAGCTCCTCTGCTGCCAGAGGCATAGCTCCTTCGGGCAGTTGGCTATGTTCGTGGTCGGAAAAGAAGACAATCGCCCCCTGGTCGCGCAGATCCACCTTGTGGCCGGATTCGTCCTCGACCTCGGCAACAAATTCCGGATACATACGCGCACTAATCTCAGCCAGACTTTGCAGGCTCGGTGGCAGGTCGCCTCCCCAGGGCGCCAGCATGCCGGCAGCGGCATATGAAGCTTCGCGGCCGGGTTCGCTGCGCTCGATGATCAGCACGCTTGCGCCGTGGCGGCGCAGTTCACGCGCGAGCGACAGCCCAATAATGCCTCCGCCCAGAATGATTGCGTCCCAGGATTTCATCTCTGTCATTTTAAGTTTCTTGAAGCCCGTAAGCATTGGAAATAACAAAGAGTAATGGAAAAATACAAGAGCGAAACGGAAGGACAGTCATAGTGAGGCTTTTGCCAAGTGGTTATTCATTAACATTATTTCGTAATTGTTCGGCCCAATGTCTTAATGTATCCATAGTGGTCGCATTCAATAGTTTGCGAACTGACAGCTCTCGTATAGAAAATCGTTGAGGATTATATGCGCTAATAAGCGACTTCCAGCGTTGCATTGGCTTTGTATCGCCACTCAATTTGTCTAAGACTGTTCGGTCTCGTCGCAGACATTCATTGAAGTAGTATTCCCATTGCTCCGATCGTAATGAATCGAGTAATTTCCTAGCTGAAGGCGCTGCAGCGAATGAAACCCCCCAAGAATTACCAAGCCAGACGGCTAGGGTTGCCTCCATACACTTAGCGAATGCTGGTCGCGGTATAGCAGTTCCTAAACTAGCTAATATAGCCATCGGTTCCTGCTCATTGTGAAAATTGTTAAAACCAAAATGTGCTGCGAGCACTCGAGCGGCAGCTTCCGAGAAAGTGTTTGAGCGCAGCGATTCAGGAACGTAATCAAACCCATGTACTTTTAGAAGTGATTTCTTCAGACCGGCAGATGCGGCCCTGTCCCCCTCAGAATTTACTTCTGCATAAGCTTGTCCAATTTGCCATCTTTCAGGTTCGCGAAGCTTCGGCCAAATTAACGGAAGGAGAACAGAGACGTTTCCTATCGCATGTTCCTGTACTGCACCTTTACCAGTTTTCACCAAAGAGAGTAATACGCTAAGGGTCGTTCGTATAAAGAAATAAGGTGCGCCTGTGATCGCTAGCGTACCGCCGTCGTCTGGTTTAAGTGTTCGTTTACCTAAAGCTTTTCGAAAATCAGCAAATTTGATCGCGGTTTCAAAGTTAGGCTTGCCTAAGATGCTAGCGATGCATGTTTTCAAGAGTATTAAAGCCTCTTCGCGGGCCATCATCTCTTGTTCTGCTGCTTCTTGTTCCAATTCTGTAAAATGGGTTACTAACTCTAAGACATGTTTTAATCTCAGTCCCTGCGTACTTGTTATGAGGCAGAGATCTTCAGCTAGTGAAATCGCTTCATGGTCTGCAATCGAAGTTGCTGGATCAGAATCCTCATCCAAATCAGGACGACCAAGCATTTCGCCAACGAAATCCATTCCAAGAGTCGCAATTTGTTTTTTTAGTACGGCGGAAGCCTTTGTCCAAACAAATGTTGCGACCATTTCATAGCTTTCAGCTTGAAATGCCGTAACAATAGACTTCATATCTCGGCTGGATAGTTGTGGTTTGGCGAATTCTACAATCTCTTCTGGTTGTGAACCAGACGGAATTATGATTAAGTCTGATGGCGACCATACCTGAATGCTTTTTTCATTCGGGGTCATTGGCTCACCTCGCATTTTGTGTCTCCATCGTGGGAGCGAAAAAATACGGCTGCAAAGCCCGCCTTAAGTCTCAACTTCATTAGTTCATATGTTCTACGCCTGCCACCACCTTCGTCTGACAAGCTATTCCGTTCCTTTTCTTGTGGTTGTAAGAAGACATGGAAGGCCACAACAGCCCCTTTGCTATTGAAAACGACTACTCCGTCACTATTGATCATTCCCGTCAAGAGTATCTCGGCAGCATGGAGGTTGGCGACCGCTTCGGCAGTATTTGTGCTCATCGCCTCAGTATAGAGATTGTGAAGCTTAAGTGGAGGCTCTGGCCAAACACCGTCTTGTAAAGAACCAAGATTCTCTTTGTCCAGTGAACAGGGGATGACTGCGAGTAATGTGCCATGACAGCGCTGAAGGATTTCAGTCAAAAGACGGTGAAAATACTGCTTGAAACGTTCAGCGTTCTCTAAAGAGGCCGTCGCCGCTTCCACAAAACTACTGACATGTTTCTCGAGTGTAGATCCTTTCGCGGGAGTGGTCGTGAGAGAAACTGTGAAAAATTCACCGTTGGTGTTGCGCAACTCAACTGTGAGATGGCCACGATTGCGAACTAGTATGACTGGTAAGTCTTTTCCCAGATCACACATAGATTCCACCGCGACAGTTGCTAGGGAGTGACGGATCGAGCGAAATACGCCATATCGTAGTTGCCCATTTTCTTTAACAACAAAAATTGCCCATCCATCCTTGGCCAAAGGTGCACAGTTTTTTAAGATAGTAACAACGGCCTCGGCATCTAAGTCTTCTTTACCTAAAGTCATTTGGTCACTGCTTGGCGCTAAGGCTTTCAATCCATCCGGGGAGGTAAACACGAAAACCTCAGGGAAAAGGGGCGTGTCTTCCTCACGATAGGATGCTAAGAAACTAACAAATTCACGGATCATCGCTTCAAGGTGGACGCACGTAAAACCACTCCCCCGAACAAAATCCTGCAGAGCTCCTTGTAGAGATTCGCGAATTGAATATGCATCGGCCAAAATAAGCCTTTCAAACTAGAGCTGTCACCTTTTTTCTTCACGCGAGCCGCTGGAAGAAATACATTTTGCTGTCTGTGCCTGTCGCCATGTACATGCCGTTTTGCTGACCCTGGATGGCCATGCCGAGATCAAACGGCATGAAGCCGTTCACCAGCCCTTGGAAGCGCAGAAAATTATTTGCCGGGATAAAGCCCCATTGTCCGGCTGACTGCGCGCCGTATCCGTAAACGCCGCCCTGCAAGGTGCTGGCGAAGCTGCCGTTAGGATAGATTTCCACCAACGCCACGCTTCCATCATTGGCCCTGACCTGCCATCGGCCTACGGGCTGAAAAACAGCGAGTGCGCCCGGCGCCTGCCCCACCATTGCTTGCGGCGCAGTTTGTTGCAGAACGAAGTCGCACTGCTGTACCCAATCCACACGTCCAAGCTGTTCGAACATGGCACGGGCAGCCTGGATCGAGGGCGGGTGAGGGCTTCCAGGCAGCACGCCTTGAAGAAATTTGGCTTGGGCAAGCCGAAACTTCTCCGTTTCGTCTTTAGGAGGATTGAGCAAGCTCTGAATTCGAAACAATAACCGCTGCGCTTCTTGTGTGTCGTCCGGTCGGGTCGTAGTCAGAATCTGTACCATGTGCAGCATGACTTCGGTATTGCCCGCATCAAGCTTGTGCGCCTCGTCCAGCAGGGAATACGCCTCTTTGAATTTGGCGCTAAAGGCCCGCTCATCATATGCCGCAGGAGGGGGCGGCTGCCCCATCTGCTGGGCTTTGGCGATAGCGATGGCGCTATCGAGCATGAGCTGTTCGGCGTCGGTCTTCAGCAGGACAGCTTTTTTCAGCAGCAGCTCCGCGCGCGAGGTCTGCACTCCGCCCACGTTGATGGCTTGTGTCCCTTCGGCTTCAGCAACCTTCAGCAGTTCGCTGATCACGTCGTGCACGGACTCGCGGTCTTTCTCCTGATGTGCTTTCTTTTCTGCGCCTTCTGCCGTAGCGGTTGTTCCGGTTGCTGTCGTCTGGCCGGGGCGGGTCGAGGAGGCTTGCACCTCTGTAGAAATGGCGGCAAGCCTGGCAAGAATTTCTGGCGACAAGTTTAACTGAACAACGTTCATGGTAACGTTGCCCGTCATCTTTTCCACCTGCAAGGCTGTGGCCCGGCCGGCTTCAGCGACCTCGCCCACCGACTGCATGATCTCGATGCGGGTCTCGCGGACCTCGACCAAGTGCCGGCCGCAGCCCACGCAGAAACGCGCAGACTGGGGATTCTTTTCGTAGCCGCAGTCGGAACACTTCATGTCAAGATTCTTACTTAGCCGATGCTGTCTATCTTCATCCCGGTGACTTGCTTGGCCATGTCAATTTCCTGGGTGACCCGTGCAGTACCGCTGGCCATGCGGCCGGCCTGAATACCGACCACGCCTTCTGCTTCTTTCATCCGCTGCACCACTTCGAGCACCGGTCCCATGCCTTTGATGTGTCGCTCCATCTCGGCCGCAAATTCGGGGTCTTGTGCCAGCTTTTCCGCAAGGATATCCTGCAGCACCGGCTGATAGCGCTGTGGCTTCTCCTCGAAGTGCGCCAGGGTATCGGCGGCCTCGCGATCTCCGGAAAGTTTGTGCTTAAGAGCGGCGAATAAACCCTTCGCTTTCTCGAATGCCGTCTCTCCCACCAGCTTGGCGAATTCGTCTGCGCCCTTCATGACATAAGGCGTAATGACCGAGAGAACACTTCCGGTCAGGGTAGCTATGGTAGCCGGATCCATAATGGCCTCCTTTGGTGTTACGAATTCTACTCCCAGGCTGCTGAAATGCCGCAGCCAAAACTCGTATACTCGTATAAAGGTATGTGATGAAATCAAGGGTCGCGTTTCATTCGGTTGAGGTTTATTCATCTTGTGACTTTCGACATGTTGACCGTACTGAAATGTTGACACCTGCGCGGTTTTGCTTAAGAATTGGTTCGCAAGCCCCCTAAAGAACCCCGCTAATGTGAAAGGTAGGTTTATGTTATTAGAAGATAGTGATAGTAAAGTTGTATCCAGAGAACCCGCCGAGGGCATGTCGATGGGAACAAAGATCATTTTGGGAGCGGCTGCAGTATTTGTAATTGTCTCTGCCGTTCTTTTCTATCTGTTGAACGACAAGATCAACTCCATTCAGGCGCAGCAAACAGCTTCTGAACAGCAGCAGCAGAAAAAGATCACTGAGTTGAGTGCTCAGCTTAAAGCCGATCGTGAGACCCTGGCTTCGCAGGTGGGCATGACGGAAAAAGAGTTGAACGCGCGTTCGGCTGAATTGCGCCGTTCACAGCAGGCTGCGGAAACCCGTTTGGCCGAAGAGGCGAACGCCGCGGTAACCGCTGTAAATACTGAAGTCACAGGCGTCAAGACTGACGTGACAAGCGTGAAGGGTGATGTGGCTTCGACCAAGAGCGATCTGGAGGCCACCAAGGCCAAGCTGGAGCGGGCCATTGGAGATTTAGGCTTGCAAAGCGGTCTGATCGCGCGCACGCGTGATGAGCTTGATACGCTCAAACACAGGGGAGACCGCAACTATTACGAATTCACCCTGAAAAAAGGGAAAGATCGTACGCCGGTTTCAACCATCAGCCTGCAGCTTCGCAAGACCGACGCCAAGAGAAACAAATACACGCTCGATGTTCTCGCCGACGACCGGACCATCGAAAAGAAAGACCGCAATATCTTTGAGCCGCTGCAGTTTTACACCGGGCGTGACCATATGTTGTATGAATTGGTAGTGAACGATATTCAAAAAGACCAGATCTCCGGTTATCTTTCCACTCCCAAGGGCGCTCCCCAGCCGGCTGTGCAATAAAGCATGTGGCCGGGAACCTGGCACGGTGTACTAGAAGTTGTCATCCGCACAGGGGTGATATATCTCTTTGTTCTGGTGGGCGTCCGTCTGAGCGGGAAACGCGAAGTAGGACAGATGACGCCCTTCGATCTGACGCTGCTCCTGTTGTTGAGCAACGCTGTGCAGAATGCCATGGTCGGGCCCGATAACTCTCTCCTGGGTGGGATCATTGCAGCCGCCACGCTGCTTACGTTGAATTTTCTTGTGGCTGAACTGTCAGGGGTCAACCGCCGTTTCCGAAAATTTGTGCAGGGATCACCGACTTTGCTGGTGCACAACGGCCAACTGATCCCTGCTCACATGGCGCGCGAGCGCGTTACCTTCGACGAATTGGAGCGCTCCATGCGCGAGCACGGGATAAGCTGCATCCAGGAGATTTCCCTGGCCGTGCTCGAAGTGGATGGTTCGATCAGCATTCTCAAGTACGACGATGTTCCCGCCAGCCACGTGTCCGCGCATCCGCGGCTCAGGTTCCTGCAAAAGCATCAGTAACAGGTTCATTGCTGCTGGATCTTGATCGGGGCCGAGTGGTCATAAAGGGTAATTAAAACCTTTAAAGATTTGCGCTTGTTGAAATCCTCCTGGTTCACGGGAAACTCGACGATCACCATGCCCTCCTGGGTTTCGCCCGGTCGAAGCTTGGTTTCCGGACGCAACGGCTCCATGTCGTTCTGCGCCAGCGCCGGGTAAGCCTGGAAGTAGCGGTAGTAGTCCACCGCTGAAGCTGCTTCATCCTGCAGAACTGATTGATCTTTCGCATCGGCAGCCGGCGTCATCTCCGCTTGAATGTTTCTGATGAACACATCATTTCTGCTTACATTTTTTACGGACACTTTAATCGCCACCAACACGCTGGCTTTTGTAGCTTGCTCGGCGCTGGTGACGTTGAGAATCTGGCCGGTTGCCAGTGGCCTGCCCCAGACCAGCGTGAAGATCCCCACAATGATGGCCACAACCAATGCGGCCACAATCACAGGCAACGCCGGAGGCAAGCGCCACTTGGCGCTATCCATCTCCTCGGTCATGGGCCGATAGCCGATATCAACCGGTGTGGAATCTGGAACAGGACTGGGATCAGGCATAACTTCCTCCGCTGAATTTAGATGCTGGTTTGCGGGAATCTAAGCTGCAGCGGCCCATCATACACCGAATAAAACTTAATCAAGAACAACCAAAGGGTTCCATAGGTCGTTCCAATCTGAGGACTGGTCAATTTACCTTTTGCAGGCGCGCAATCAGCTTTTGCGCCAGGTTCTCTTCCGACTCCGACCACAAAAGCCGTGCGCTGATGCTGCAGTTTTTCTCGATGGCGATGCTGTAGGCCACGAGTTTGGCGATATTTTCTTTGACGCGCTCCTGGCCGATTTCCGTCAGCTCGACTTCGTCAAAGAGAAGATCGGAATCCAGGCCAAAATCAATCTGCACGTGTCCATTCTCGTTGTGGGTGCCATCGTCAAAATTAAGCCCATGAACAAGAAATTTCACCTTATGCGGTTGCAGGACCCAGGAATCATATTCCTCCCCTGGCGACCACAGGTCCCAGGCTGCTTCAAAGATGTATCCGTTATCGTCATGCAGAAATTCGCTTGCCAGGGCGACCGCTTGTTGAGGTGTCACCTGGAAGTCAAAAGTCTCCTGGCTGATTATGGGCTCATTCCAACTCACACTCTGCACTGCGAAGTAGCCAATGCCAGGGTGCTTGCGGGAAAACGGAAACTGCCGCAGAACACACTCCACGCGCGGCATCATCTCCGCTTCGTTGAAGCTGGGCCACCAGAGGTTTAAATAAAGCGAATCGGGCATGCTGTTTCAATTGTAATTCTGCGCACGCTTTTGGCGGAGGGTGTGAGAAAGGTGTATCATGCTCCCCAATGCCTACTCGATTGAAAAAACAGGGAACCACAGCCATCCTTACAGTCGAAGGCAAGCTCGCTTTGGGCGACAACCTTGATGAGTTTCGCGCTCAGTGGAGCGACGCCATCGCCATGGGTATCCGCGATTTGGTGGTGAACCTGGAGAAGGTCCCCATGGTGGATTCTTCCGGAATCGGCAGCCTCATTCGCTGTCACTCCGGCATTACTGCGGTTGGCGGCCGGTTGAAGCTAGTAGGCGCGGGCGACATGGTGCGCCAATCCTTCCGTATCATGCGCCTGGATCGCGTCTTTGAATTCTATGAAAATGAGGCCAGCGCTCTGGCTTCTTTCACTGCCTCGGTTTAACGCTCACTTTTTGTCCACTGTGCAACGATTTGTTACAATCAATATTTGCTGGTTCGGTTTTGCCGGCTCCCGCCTGCGGAATTCTCAGCGCAGACCAACAGCGTCCCCGTCGTCTAGCCCGGCCTAGGACATCGCCCTTTCACGGCGGTAACACGGGTTCAAATCCCGTCGGGGACGCCAAGCCTTTTCAAGCAGTTACGCCCGATTCCCCTCCGGGAGCGTGGTACACCCACCTTGCGAGATGGAAAGATCGTGAAATACGTGCAATGCGCCGACACGAAAAAAGTCTGGGATGCGATGGACGGCGCTTGACCATGAAAATGCTCCAGCTACTTCTTCAAGAGTTCGTCCAGATCAGCCTGAAACTTCTCGAAGGGATAGGTGCCAACAATTGACTTCTCGATTTTCATGACGCTGCCGCCGTCACTGAAGGTTCCGAGCAAAAAAGTCGGGGTGCCGTTGATGTTCATCCGCTGGGCGCTCTTCACGTTCGTATCGATGAGTTCGTTGTAACGGCTGCTATTGATGCATTCGTTAAATTTGCTCGTGTCGAGTCCCAGTTTAGCGGCGCGGTCAGAGATATCTGGCGGCCGCATGGCCCGCTGGTCGGCAAAAAGGCTGTTGTGCATCTCCCAGAACTTGCCCTGCTCGCCAGCGCAGTGAGCTGCAACCGCCGCCAACTGTGACCACGGATGAATGCTGGCGAGCGGCATATCCAGGTAGATGAAACGGACCTTGCCGGTATCAACGTAGTCAGAGACGATCCTGGGGTAGGCCTCCGAGGTAAACCTGCCACAGAATGGACATTGGAAGTCGGTCAATTCGATGATGCCTACCCGCGCATTGGCCTTGCCCAGCACGGGGTCTTTCTCGACGTTGATCGTCTCGGGCAGTTGCAAAGCTTCAGGATTAGCGGCAGCGTTGGGCTTTTCAAGCATCTTTTTTATCTCGCCAAGCTGATCGAGTATCTGCTGTTGTTTGGTGGTAAGGGCCTGCATATCGCCTTTGAGCGATGCGACATCGTTCTGCAGCTTCTTGATATCTTCCGCCTTCTGGGCATGGACCGGGCCACAACACAAGGCCAGGACAACGGCAAAGGCAGCCATGCTCAGCGATAACTTCAAAGAAAGGATCATTGGGTTCCTATGGTCTCCGGACGAGTTGCTTCGTCAGTTTCTTTTCAGGGTAACGAGCTGAGTGACTCCTTCGAGTGGGCAGCTTGGTGCTGCCCACCCGCAAGGTTGCCTCTTCTGTTTCAGTTGATCTGCCAGGCTTGATTGGTGCCGCCGGTACACTGCCAAATCTGGAGCTGGGTCCCGGGGGTTGTCGTCCAACCAGGAGAATCCAGACACTTTCCAGGTGCATTTGCCGGTTGCAGCGTGAAGAAACTGCCCGATGGCACTACATGCCACGCCTGATTCGTTTGGCCGTTGCAGGGCGACAGATCGACTTTCGTGCCATTGGTGGTGCCTCGCCCGGCGACATCGAGGCAGAAGGCTCCGAACGAGACCGCAATGTTGTAATCGCCGGCGGGGCTGACGCCGTTGTTCGAGAAGTTCCAGTTTTGCGCACCGGTGCCATTGACCGTGTAGACATCAACCTTGTTGCCGGTGGCAGTGCTGGCAGCCCAATCATCGACAGCGAGGTTGAGGTCATAGGACGCCTTAACGACGTGCATGCCATTCAGGCTCCCGCCACCTCCACCACCACCACCGCCGCCACCACTTCCCGATCCGCCGGGACAAAAGGTGATGGTGTAATTCGATCCGGTTGCGCAGGTATGCAGTCCGACAGGGTCATCGTATGCATAGGCATATTCGTTGGGACAAAAGTTGTGTATGTTGTTCACATATGCCTGATCGTTGGCGGGCCACTGCGAGACCACGCAGGTTGCCCGTGTGCCAAAAGCGTTGCGGCAGCAGAATTGATCGGTGTTGAATGCGCTACAAGGGCTGAGACAATAGTCGCCGTTCTTGAGCCCCGCGGGACAGTTGGAGATTACGGCGCTGTTACATGCACTCGGCGACACGCAACTGCCGTTAGAAATCTGGACACCAATGGGGTTGTCGATGCCATCGACGTAGCTGACGTCGTACCAGTCTGTCCCTGATGCATTGAGATTAAATTCCGCGAGCGAGGTCCCCGCCTGGCCGGTAGTGCCTGCGCACTGCAGGCCGGTGCCGCCGCACTGTCCGGTGGCGCACAGCGCAGGGTTGGCGGCATTACATCCAATGCGACCCCAAATGCGGCCATTAAACTTGTTACCCGGAGCAAAGCTTACGGAGGCGCCGGGAGCCATCGACCATCCGCCGTTCTGGTAAACCGGCGGATAGATACCCGGATAGACGGTGTAACTGCACTTGTTGACGACGGTAAACGTCTGCGCGCCGGCGCCCAGGCAGAAACCTAAAGCGATCACGGCTATGATTAGAAAAGAAAAAACGGCGGGTGGTGTGAGGATACACCCGTCAAACTGCTTTTTCATACGTTTCCTCCTTGACATGTTGGTTTGTTCAGCGCGGCCCGGTGCGGTTCATGTGGCGCTCGCCTGCTTCATTTTCCGCAAACTCTTTGATGTCTGGCCTTACATTATCGATTTTCTAAAGGCTTTTTGCGAGCCGCGATATTTAGCCACGATTTGCGGCGGATGTCAACAGAATATTTTTAGGCGTCAACGACAAGGTAGAGCGTCGCGCCCCGCGCGGATTGAAACCGCATGGCTTTGAGCGGGTGAATGGTCTCTGGCAGTCGCGCCTATTGCGTACGCGTGGATTGAAACGAGGTGCGCAAGACGATATACATCCTTAACACGAGTTCAAATCCCGTCAGGTACGCCAAACCTTCCCAAAGAACTTATCTTCAGATGCCTTACAAACTAATTGAAAGCGCGATGTCCGATAAAATGCTCAGTTGCACAATAAGCGCATGGCCAAGATGCGAGGTTAGGCTTTAACTGTGGTTCTCAATTTTGATCGCACAAGCCCTCGAAAGGTGATGCATGGCAGAAGCAAGAAGATTGAAAGGCCTTTTGTTCACCAGCGACGCTCGGGTGCTCTCGCTAATGGACCAGGTACTGGACAATTTCGAAATTGATACCGAGGTCTGCCGTGATTCTGTGACCACATTGGATGCGGTAACCACGACAAAGCTTGACACCTTGATCATAGATTGGACCGGCAGTGAAGAATCGGCGCGGGTCTTGAGCGCCATGCGCAACTCTGAGCACAACGCCAAGTCCACCGTGTTGGCTATGGTCAACGGAGATCCCGAAATGCAGGCTGCGACCAGCGCCGGGGCAAACTTCATCGCCTACAAGCCCATGAATGTTGATCAGGCCACGCGGTTTCTGCGAGCAGCCTACGGAAACATGCTTCTTCAGCGCCGGCGAGCAATACGCTGTCCGGTCGATATTCCGGTAGTCGCGAATGTGACCGGAACAGGACCGGTCGAGGGCCGGATCACAGATATCAGCGTCCAAGGGCTGGCATTTCTATGTACGTACAACATACGCTTGGATCAACAGATTTCGATGGCAATCAATCTTCCGGGAACGTCGGTTCTGATCCACGTAACCGGAAGAGTAAGAAACACGATTACCCCCGATACCCGGACACGGGTCGGCGTTTGTTTCTCTTCCGTACCTCAAAATGAGCTCTCTTTGCTTGAGCGATGGATTTCCGATCATTTGTCCTAGCTACCGTGCTTGGACTAAAGTAATCGGGTGAAACTTGACTGCTCAGAGCGGGCAGCGGAAACTTTGTAGATAACTTACGGTGCGCTCGGTCGGCGCCGCTATCAATCCATATGTTGACAAAAGGGTTTTCAAGCGCGCCAAGGATAAACCAGAAAGCTGGAATGAGGCTATGGTTATTAGTCCTCGGGGCATCTTTGTTTCTGGCGCAATCCGCGACTGCTCAAGACTGGGGCTTAGTATGGAGCGATGAATTCAACGGTCCGCTAGGCTCTGCGCCTGATCCCAGTATTTGGACGTTTGAGACCGGCAACAACAACGGCTGGGGCAACCAAGAGCTGGAATATTATTGTCCGCCCACAGACAACACATCGCCCTGCAGCACCTCCGACCCGAATATTTACATGGACGGCCAGGGGCACCTTGTCATTAAGGCCATCAAGACCCAAAGCGGAACCTGGACCTCAGGGCGGATGAAGACCGAAGGGCTGCAGTCGTTTCAATACAAGCGGATTGAGGCCAGCATGAAGCTTCCCGTCGGCGCGGGCATTTGGCCGGCCTTCTGGATGCTGGGAACCAACATCGGCACCGTCAACTGGCCGAACTGCGGCGAGCAGGACATCATGGAGTGGGTCCCGCAGTACACGCCAACTACGACTTCATCCACGATTCATGGGCCGGGTTATTCGGGAGGGAATGGGATCGGGAAGAAATTCATGTTTCCCAGTGGCGGCAGAGTGGACGACACAGGGTTCCATACCTATGGAGTCATCTGGTCCCAGGATAAGATGCAGTTCTACCGTGACGATTACACACAGCCTTTCTTTACTGTGACGCCTGCCAATATTCCTGGGGGTACGCAGTGGGTCTACAATCATCCTTTTTTCATCTTGCTGAATCTTGCCATAGGCGGCGGTTTTCCCGGAAATCCCGACGGCACAACGCCCAACCCCTCTGTGGTTCTGGTGGACTATGTTCGGGTTTATCAACTAAAACAAAGCTCGGCAGTAGCGGTTACCTCGAGCAATAGTCCCTCAGTCTTTGGACAGCCAGTCACACTTACAGCCACGCTCACTCCAGCCAACGCCACGGGCACGGTGCAGTTTCTAGATGGAGTTACAAACCTCGGCTCACCTGCGACTGTGAGCAATGGTACGGCTGCAATGATCGTGTCATCGTTATCGGTTGGCGCGCACAGCATCACCGCCGGCTACAGCGGGGATAGCAACTTTTCCAGCGGCACCAGTCCCGCGCTCGGGCAAAACGTCAACCAGGCGGGTAGCGCGACGGCAGTAACTTCGAACAATCCTTCTTCTTTCGGCCAGGCGGTCACCTTCACAGCGACGGTTTCGGCGGTACCGCCCGGTTCAGGAACGCCGACGGGTACGGTGCAATTTAAGGATGGAGTTACAAACTTGGGGTCGCCAGTGGCTCTAAGCAGTGGCACAGCCACATTCATTACTTCATCCCTATCGATTGGGGTACATAACATCACAGCGGTCTACAACGGAGACGCCAGCTTCATGGGCAGCACCAGCTCTTTGTTCGCGCAAACCGTGAACAAAGATGATAGTTCCACCAGCCCTTCGTCTTCCATGAATCCCTCTTCTTCGGGGCAGTCGGTAACGTTCAACGCTGTAGTTTCGACGTCGATGCCCAGTTCGGGAACGCCGACAGGTACGGTGCAGTTTAAGGATGGAGTTACCAACCTGGGCTCCCCGGTGACTCTAAGCAGTGGCACGGCTGCGTCATCTCCCATCTCATCGTTGACTGTGGGTGCGCACAAAATCACGGCGGTTTATAGTGGAGACGCCATCTTCCTCGGCAACACTTCGCCCCCGCTAACCCAATCCGTCACCAGCAACGGAACAACTGCAACGAGCACCACCATCAGCAACATTGTGGTGCTCCCCAATCCCACTCCGGGGCAAAAACTCGGCACGGTACACTTGGCGCAAAGCATTACTATTACTGCAACCGTCACAACCGCGGCGGGAATGCCAACGGGAAGCGTCGCGCTCCTGGACAACAATGGCGATCAGATCGGTTCCAGTAAAGACCTTGCCGGAATTGGCAATACGTTAAACGTTACCTTCGCGCCTTTCGAGTTCGGTTTGGGTGCGCATGGCATTGTTGCGAGGTATTTTGGCGATAATACCTTTCAGACAAGCTCATCCACACCCAGTATGATCGAGCACACCCCCAGACCACGCTAACTTCAGCTCTCAATCGGCTTGATCGCATCTTTGTCAACCGGCGTCATTTGCCCGAGATGCCGGCCCCAGGGGCTTCTTCCACAAGATCGAGAGAAGACTCGCTAAAAGCAGGATGTCAAGTGCAAATGGAAATATGCTTAAACTAAAGTAACGTTGCCTGCGCAGAGCGGGCACAAGTAACCTCATCTTACGGGACGGACAACGCATTCAGTTGGTTCCGCTCTCAACCCCCATGTGCTGTGACAAAAGAGTTATTAAACGCGTTCAGGGTAGCCCAGCGAGCCGGAGCCAGGCTATGGTTATTAGGCATAGTGGCATTTTTGTTTCTGGCGCAATCCGCGACTGCTCAAAACTGGACCTTAGTATGGAGCGATGAATTCAACGGTCCGGCGGGCTCTGCGCCTGATCCCAGTATTTGGAAGTTTGAGACCGGCAATAACAACGGCTGGGGCAACAATGAGCTGGAATACTATTGCCCGCCCACGAACAACACACCACCCTGCAGCACCGCCACCCCGAATATTTACATGGATGGGACCGGCAACCTTGTCATTAAGGCCATCAACCAAAGCGGAACGTGGACCTCAGGCCGGATGAAGACCGAAGGGCTGGAGTCGTTTCAATACGGGCGGATTGAGGCCAGAATGAAACTGCCCGTAGGCGCGGGCATTTGGCCGGCTTTCTGGATGCTGGGAACCAACATCGGTAGCGCGGGCTGGCCGACCTGCGGCGAGCAGGACATCATGGAGTGGGTTCCCAAGTACACGCCAACTACGACTTCATCTACGATTCACGGGCCGGGTTATTCCGGAGGCAACGGGATCGGAAGCAAGTTCACCTTTCCCAGCGGCGGCAGAGTGGATAACGCGTTCCATACCTACGGAGTCATCTGGTCCCAGAACAAGATGCAGTTCTACCGTGATGATTACACACAGCCTTTCTTTACGGTGACACCTGCCAATATTCCTGGGGGTACGCAGTGGGTCTACAATCATCCTTTTTTCATCCTGCTGAATCTCGCCATGGGCGGCGGTTTTCCCGGAAATCCGGACGGCACAACGCCCAACCCCGCCATGGTTCTTGTGGACTATGTTCGCGTCTATGAACAAAGCCCGACTGTGACTGTTACCTCAAGCAACAATCCGTCAGTCTTTGGCCAGCCGGTTACACTTACAGCTACGCTCTCCCCAGCCAGCGCCACGGGCACAGTACAGTTTCTGGATGGAGTTACAAACCTGGGCTCGCCAGTGACTGTGAGCGGCGGTACGGCTGCAATGATCGTGTCATCGTTATCGGTAGGTGCGCACAGCATTACCGCCGTCTACAGCGGGGACAGCAACTTTGCCGGCAGCACCAGTCCTGCGCTCAGCCAAAACGTCAACCAGGCAAGCAGCGCGACGGCAACAACTTCGAACAACAATCCGTCCGCTTTCGGCCAGGCGGTGACCTTCACAGCGACGGTTTCGGC
>DATHMF010000063.1 GCA_035487355.1 Terriglobales bacterium
GTATGGACACCGTTATCCCCAGCTAGGAAGGTGTAGTTCGCCGGCAATACCGCCGCTCCATCGGTGCTGGTGAAATGCACTATGCCCGTGTAACCCGGAGCCACATTGTTGAACTGATCGAGCGCGGTTACTGTGATACTGAATGCCGTCCCTGCTGTCGCTGCAGCCGGCGCGGTCACCGTGTAATGCGTCGCCGCCCCTGCGCTTACCACGATCGTTCCCGAAGTGCCGGTAATGCTTGCCGTAACCGTGTCCGTGCCGGTGATGGTCTGGTTGCCCGAAGTCTTCAAGGTCGTCAGATTCGTAAAGGTATGGACGCCGTTGTCTCCAGCCACGAAGGTGTAATTTGCCGGCAACACCGCCGCTCCATCAGAGCTCGTAAAGTGCACGATGCCGGTGTAGGCTTTGGCGACATTGTTGAATTGGTCGAGAGCGGTTACCGTCACGCTGAAGGCCGTTCCCGCCGTCGTTGCTGCCGGTGCTGCCACCGTGTAGTGGGTCGCTGCCGCCGCACTTACCACGATCGTTCCCGAAGTGCCGGTAATGCTCGCCGTAACCGTGTCCGTGCCGGTGATGGTCTGGTTGCCCGAAGTCTTCAACGTGGTCAGATTGGTGAAGGTATGGACACCGTTATCCCCAGCTAGGAAGGTGTAGTTCGCCGGCAATACCGCCGCTCCATCGGTGCTGGTGAAATGCACTATGCCCGTGTAACCCGGAGCCACATTGTTGAACTGATCGAGCGCGGTTACTGTGATGCTGAATGCCGTCCCTGCTGTCGCTGCAGCCGGCGCGGTCACCGTGAGGTGCGTGGCTGCGAGTGCGCTGACCGCTATGTTGGCCGATGTACCCGTAATGCTCGCGGTAACTGTGTCGGTCGCCGTCACCGTCTGGTTGCCCGAAGTCTTCAGCGTGGTCAGATTGGTAAAGGTATGGACGCCGTTGTCTCCGGCGACGAAGGTGTAATTCGCCGGTAAGACTGCCTGGCCATCCGAACTGGTGAAGTGCGCTATGCCACGGTAGCCGGTCGCTATGTTGCCGTAGGGATCTTTTGCTGTGACTGTGATACTAAACGCTGTACCTGCAGTAGCGGCGGCCGGCGCTGCCACTGTGAACTGTGAAGCGGCTGCTGGAGACACATTTACTGCACTCGATGTCCCGGTAATAGTGCCGGTCACCGTGTCTGTCGCGGTTACGGTATCGCTGCCCGCCGTCTTCAAGGTCACGTTGAAGGTATGCGCACCGTTATCTCCGGCCACGAACGTGTAATTGGCCGGCAGCACCGCCTGGAGATCTGTGCTGGTGAAGTGAACTGTTCCGGTATACCCGGTCGCAATATTGCCGTAGGCATCCTTTGCGGTCACCGTAACCGTCATCACTGTTCCAGCAGTTGAGCTTCCCGAAGAAGTCGTCACCGTAAACACCGAGGCCGGACCAGGGTTCACTGCCACCGTGACCGTGCCCGTATCGTAGGCATTGAGCGTATCGGTGGTTCTGACGGTTTGGTTGCCTGAGGTCTTCAGCGTCACCAGATTGGTGAAAGTATGTACGCCATTGTCGGCGGCCGTGAAAGTGTAATTGGCCGGCAACCCTGCCTGAACGTCAGAACTGGTGAAATGCACTGTGCCACGATAAGCGGTATACGTCACGCCGTTGCTCTTCATCGTGACCGTAACGCTGAAGGGTGTACCCGCTGTTGTGCTTGCAGGACCTGTCAGGGTCATGGTCGGGAACGCGGCAGTGGTGTTCAACAGTACAGAGACGTTGCCGGCTGTTACATTGGCCACGGCAATGTCTGCTCTGCCGTCTGCATTGAGGTCGCCCAGGAACATGCCCTTGGGCCCATTTCCCACGGTAAAATTGATCGGATTCTGAAAACTTCCATTGCCATTGCCCAGCAGGATGCTTATGTTGTTGCTGCCATTGTTGGCAACGACCAGGTCAAGGATGCCATCGCCGTTGAAATCGTAGGTCTCAATGCTGTGTGCGCCGGTCAGATTCGCCGCTGGCGGGTAAGTCTGTTGCGCCTGGAAGGTGCCATTACCATTGCCCAGCAGAATACTCACGTTATTATCGGCATTGTTCGCTACTGCCAGATCAAGGTTTCCATCTGCATTGAAGTCGCCAATCGTGAGAAACCATGGCGCGTTTCCGGTCGCGTAGGTCACCTGGTTCTGAAACGTGCCGTCCCCATTGCCAAGAAGAATGCTTACGGTATTGTCGTTCGTATTGGTGACTGCCAGATCCAGCTTGCCGTCTTTGTTGAAGTCCCCTACTACGACTGCGCGGGCGGAATTTCCGACGGTGTACGTCACCTGTGGCTTGAAGGTGCCATCCCCGTTCCCAATGTAAACACTTATGGTATTGGTGCCGCTATTGGTTACGATCAGATCCAGCTTGCCGTCACCATTGAGGTCACGGGCAACGATATCCCTGGGGTTGAGTCCTGCAGGATAGTCGACAGCAGCCTGGAAAGTCCCATTCCCGTTGCCCAGCAGAATGCTCATCTGACCGCTGGTGTTCTCGGCGATTGCTAAATCGAGTTTGCCGTCGCCATTGAAATCTCCTACAGCAACATATTGCGGACCGGAACCCGCGGTTAAAGGGAAGTTGGTAGCGGCTCCGAAGGTACCATTGCCGTTGCCCAGCAGGATGCTCACATCGTCACTGTTAACGTTGGGGAAGGCGAGGTCTATTTTCCCGTCACCGTTGAAATCTCCGGCGCCAACCGCGTACGGCGTGTTGTCGCCGTTCAAAGTCGTTGGTCCAGAAAAGGTCGGCACCTGGGCTGCCGCCGTGGAAACACCCCACAGGATAAAGATCAAGATCATGAGTGAGGCATGGCGCAGCCTCATCAAGTGCGTTGTCATAAGAAGGTCTTCCTCTCGAATCGCTTTCGAATAAATCAGCATTCTTCCGTCTTCCCGGGGGTCCAGGAATTGCTGGGGTTTTTGTCAAACCTGAAATAAGAACTCGAGGGGGTACTGCGGTGACTCGCTAGGGGAGCTAGCACAAATTTATTGGATAACGCTGCTACTTCGCTGATTGCGAAGGTTGCGGCGAGCAGCAGAACCAGTTGGACCGAATATAGAATCAATTGACATCCCTCCGAGGGAGCAAACAACATATTGAGGGGGGTGCTTCAGAACCTTTTTCAGAACCAGACAGCTAAAAAACAGCTAATTTTGAGGAAAATCCCTTAGTTCGGGGGTCGGGAGTTCAGTTTTGGGAACTTTCCTTAAATGGGAGGTAATGCACGAATGTAGCCTAAACCCAGTTCTCAGTCAACAAAAATCTACAAAATGTTCATAACAAAAGACATACATACTAAGAAATGGCGCTAGAGGCGTGGCGTACCTCTCGGTTGCGCTAGTTATAAATGACAAAAAATGGCGATAAAAGTGACGGAAGGAGTGAATTAGGCACTGTACTTTTGTTTAATCGTGAATTGTACTTTAGTAACCATCTTACTTAGGGGGTGCGATGTTCGCCCACGACGAGAAAGCTACCCCGTACTGACATCCGGCTGCAATCGGCGGTCTGATCATCGGCTTGCTGCTTGTCTCGTTCAACCGACCGGGACTTTCGCTCATATTCTGCGATTCCAGAGTCCATGGTATCGTGATACGCGCGTCAGCAATGATGGCTTGTCACAATAACTGCTGTTATTCTGGAAACTGAATGAAATTCCCGACAATCTGCTTTGTTTCTGCTTTGATTTTGGCCGCCGGCATGTTGCTGGCCGGGTGCGGAACAGAGGGCGCCCCACAAGCTCCTTCATTAGACTTGCCCCAACCTGTGCAAGACCTGCGCGCCTCGCGCAAGGGAGACAAGATCACACTCGATTGGACACAACCGGCCCAGACGACCGATCGCGCAACGGCAGGCAAGCATATAGGAGAAACCACCGTCTGCCAGGGCATCTATGACGACGCGCCCCAATCGCTGCCGGGCTGCACGCAAGAGGTGGAGCGCGTACCGCCCAAGCCAACAGTTTCAAACGGCGGCAAGCAACAGGCAGGCACCACGGTGGAGGTATCCATCGGCCTTCCCGGTGAGCTCCAGAAGGCGCATCCTCTTAGTTTTGCCGCGTACGCTGTCATCGTGAATAACCGCAGCGGACGCAATGCAGGAATTTCAAACTCTGCGGCAGTGCCGCTCGCTCCGACTGCAGCGCCTCCCACAAACCTCAAGGCTGAGGTCCGCGCGGACGGAGTTTATCTCAGCGCCAGCCCGGCTTCGCAGGAATTGCCCGACGCCGGAGGCCGCCTGCAGTTTGTTTATCGCATAGACCGTACCGCAACCGCTGCTGCAGTGGTGAAACCCGGAGCTCAACCGGCTGGCCCGGTGAAAATAGCTGAGGTGCCCGCCACTGGTCCGCTCAAAGCCGTGGATCACGGTATTGAATGGGAAAAGAATTATGTTTACAGCATCACGCCGGTGACGCGCATTCTAGCCTCCCTCGGCGGGGCGCCTGTGGCCGAGGTGGAAGGCGAGACCTCGGCAGGATTGCAGATATTAACCCATGATATTTTCCCGCCCGCTCCGCCTGTGGGATTGCAGGCGGTTTACAGCGGTAATCCGCAACAGAATTTCATCGATCTTACCTGGGCGCCGAACACAGAAGGCGATCTGGCAGGCTATAACGTCTACCGGCGGGAACAAGGACGCCAGTACCTGCGCGTGAATTCAGATCTGGTCAAGACGCCGGTCTTCCGTGATTCCGACGTAGCTCCCGGGAAAGAATATTTTTATATGGTAACGGCAGTGGATGCTCGCGGAAACGAGAGTGGCCGGTCGGAAGAGACGCACGAAGCGGTGCCCCGGCCGTAGCCTGTTTTGTGCTGCGTCGGTTAGGAAGTTTTCAGGCGAGCAGCTTCTGGTGCTGTTCCAGGATG
Organism: Terriglobales bacterium; assembly: GCA_035487355.1. Taxonomy (NCBI): domain Bacteria; kingdom Pseudomonadati; phylum Acidobacteriota; class Terriglobia; order Terriglobales; species Terriglobales bacterium. The sequence continues at coordinate 4,896 of DATHMF010000063.1, forward strand.
TAATTGTCGGTCATACCCGCGATGTAATCGCAGATGATGCGCGGCAGGGATTCCTGGCGGACTTTTTCCTGATAGTTTTCCGGCAGAGCTTCGGGATGGGCCATCCAGAATGCGAACAGTTCAGTAATGATGCGCTCGGCCATCTCTTTTTCAGGCATGAGATCGGGGCTGAAATAAAGCCGCGAGTATAAAAATTCCTTTGCCTGGCGGCGCTGCTTCTCGATTTTTTCGCTGAAGCTGGCCAAGCGATGCGGGAAAGAGCGCACATCTTCCAGCGATTTCACCGCAGCCTGCTCGGCGGCCTCCGCGGTGTGCTGAATCAGGTCTGTGACCATGCGGTCGAGCATGCGTTTGAGGGCTTCGTTCAACAGCAGTTTCGCGGGCACATCCGGGAAGCGCGCACTGGCCTCTCGATAACAATCTTCAAATATACAAACTTCGGCGCGAATTTCATCCAGAGTTAATATGTGGGCTTCGCAGCCATCGTCGAGGTCGGCGGCGTTGTAGGCGATTTCATCGGTCAAATCCACCAACTGCGCCTCCAGCGGAGGGAGCTCGCCCAGCCGATATTCCAGCAATTCCGGAAATGCCTGCGGATCATAGTCGCGGGAATGTTTGATGATTCCCTCTCGCACCTCGAAGGTCAGGTTGAGCCCGCGAAACCCGGCGCGTAGTTCGAAATCTTCCACGATGCGGAGGGCATGCAGATTGTGATCGAACGATAAGCCTTGCGCGCGCATGGCGGCATCCAATGCTTTCTCTCCGGCGTGCCCGAAAGGAGGGTGGCCGATGTCGTGCGCCAGGGCTAGGGCTTCGACCAAATCAACGTTCAATCCCAATGCGCCGGCGATGGTCCGGGAAATTTGAGCAACTTCAATGGTGTGGGTCAGACGGTTGCGAAAGTGATCGGAAAAACGGCGGGTAAAAACCTGGGTCTTATTTTCCAGACGGCGGAAGGCGCGTGAGTAAACGATTCGGTCACGGTCACGCTGATAGTCGTTGCGATAAGGATGGGAGGGCTCAGGATGTTTGCGTCCGCGCGAGTTTTCTACGCGCATTGCCAGGTGCTGGAGAGACTGGATTGATGCACGGCCGGCCATGGATTTGATTTGCGATTTACGAATTACGATTTTCGAATTGCAACGTTCCCTGATAACCGGGAAGACGCTGATCTACGAAAGATTCTTTCCCTCTGAAAATCGTAAATCGTAATTCATAAATCGTAAATCTACTGTTGCTTACTCGCTGCCTGCTGGGCCAGCTTGATGCGGGCTGATTCCAGTCTTTTCTGCACACGGGCTACATCGGTGGAATCAACATCGTAAGGCACGCTCTTGTTCCACTCTTCCAGTGCGCGCTCCCAGTGGTTGGCCGCCAGCTTCACGCGTCCGGTCTTGAAATACAGTTCAGCAAGATGGTCCTGAATGGTGCCATCGGCGACCTTTTGTGATGCCTTGACCAGATTTTCTTCCGCCAGCTCATAGTTGCCGAGCTTGAAATAGGCCCATCCCAGGGAATCGAGGTAGATGCCGCTTTCGGGTTCCTGCTCGAGGGCTTTCTTGACGTATCCGAGAGCTTCTTCCAGCCGCAGCCCGCGGTCCGCAAGCATATAGCCGAGATTATTCAAGATCACCGCATTATGTGGGTCGGTGTTCAGAACGTGCTTGAATCGCTCTTCGGCTTCGTCGTATTTCTTCTCACGCTCGAAGACGGAGGCTGCCATGAAAGCGACTGTGTCCTTATCTTCCGGTTTGCTGGAAAGCTTGTCGGCCTTGGCTACGTCATCCTCAGCCTCTTTAAACTCGCGAATGCGCATGTGCATTTGCGCCAGGGCCAGATATACTTCACGATCATCGGTCGTATTCCGCAGCAGGGTTTTGATCTGGGTGACAGCCTCATCGCCTTTGCCGGCATCCGCCAGTTCGCGGCTGAGAAGCAGCTTGATCTCGCGGTTCTGGGGATATTTCTGGGCAGCTTCTTGAGCCGTGCTGAGGGCCTGCTGCCATTGCTTATCTTTGCGGTAGGTCTCAACGATCTGCTCGTAGCCACGCTCGGAGCTGTCGTCGCCAAGCTGAAGCATCTGGTGAAACGCATCCAGCGCCAACTGGGTCTTGCCCTGTTCGTTGTACACCCCGCCCAACTGTTCCAGAAACAATGTGCGATTGTTGCTCTCACCGGCGGTGTAGTTGTTGTCTGGCCGAGCGGTTTTCTTCAAAAGCTGCTGCAGGATTTGTACGGCGTCGTCGTAACGCCCTTGCGCCTCATAGACGAGCGCAATGTTGTAGGGCACTTCGAGAGAATCCTGGACGAGAGACTCGGCTTTCTTCAAGTGTTCCAGGGCCTGGTCGAACTTGCCACTGCGGCGGAGGATCTCGGCGATGCGCAACTGGGCTTGTGCATCCTGCGGGTCGGCATCGGCGATGATCTTGTATTGCTGCAGCGCAGCATCGGTCTGGCCATCGTTCAACAGGTTCTGCGCGAGCTCGCGGACGGAATCCAGGTTTTCACGGTCTAGCTCTACGGAACGGCGATAAGCCGCAATGGCTTTCTTGTAATCTTTCGCCTGGCTGTAGGTATATCCGAGGGCGGCGTAAAGCCGCGACGACCGGGCAGCATCGGGCACATCTTCCAGAAGTCGGATACCTTTATCGGGCGCTCCCTCTTCGGTATAGAGATAGGCCAGGCTGCTCAGCGCTTCTTCGGACTCCGGCTGCAACGTCACGGCAGTCTTGAATTCGTTTTCGGCCTTCGGCAGATCGTTATTCAGCCTGTACAGCCTGCCCAGGACCATGTGGTCGTCGGCGATGCCGGGATCAATGGCGATGATCTGCTCAAACTGCTCAATGGCCAATTTCAGGATTTCCTGCGACTGCGCGCCGGATTGCAGATCGGGGATGGAACGCAGATAGATCCTGCCCAACAAGCGGTGGGCTTCCAGGTTCTTGGGATCACGCTTCAGGATGTTTTGCGCTTCCAGGACTGCGTCGCGGATGCGTCCGGTCTTGGCATAAAGTTCGGCAAGGCCGGCGGAAAGATAAGAGGACTCCGGATCGTTTGCAATCGCCAGTTTGTATTCATCAACCGCTCTTTCGGCATACTCGGAACGCGCGAAGTTGGAGACTAACTCTTCATAAATATGCGCCAGCGAGTAGTGATAATAGGCCGCAGCTCGGTCCGGGGCCTTCTTCTCTTCCGGTTTGGAAGCAGGCGGCTTTGAGTTGGCATCGGCGGCTTTTCCGTCAGAAGTGGAGGCGGGCTTTGCTCCGCTCGAGGCAGCAGGCGTGGTCGAGAGAGTTTTTTGGGCAAAAGTAAGGCTCGAAGCTGATAACAGCAAGACAAGAATAAACAAACGGGTTCTCATGAATACCACTCGGCTTTCCGGCGAATGCGGGTCAATTCCTCTGCCCATTGGATGCCTAACACCCCACACGGGGCATGAATTTATTTTTTTATTGTAGTCGAGTTCGCGGGTATTTTGAGACCCAAAATGCAAAGAAAAGTTAAAACGAATTTTTCATAGCTGTTATGCCAGAAGTTTTGCCGCCTCTTTGGCAAAATATGTCAAGATTACGTCTGCTCCTGCCCGCTTGATGGAGACCAGCGATTCCATCATGACCTTTTCCCGGTCAATCCAGTTGTTCTGAGCGGCGGCCTGAATCATGGCATACTCCCCGGAGACCTGATAGGCAGCCAGCGGGACGTCAAAACGATGGCGGGCGGCGGAAATCACATCCAGATAAGGCATGGCCGGCTTCACCATAATAATGTCTGCCCCTTCCTCCAGGTCGGTCGAGATTTCCCGCAAGGCCTCGCGCAGGTTGGCGCCATCCATCTGGTAGGAGCGGCGGTCGCCAAACTGGGGCGCCGAATCGGCTGCCTCGCGGAATGGCCCGTAAAAAGCCGAGGCGAATTTCGCAGCATAAGAAAGGATAGGCGTGTTTTGGTATCCCGCTTCGTCAAGTGCTTTGCGGATCGCGGCGACGCGGCCATCCATCATGTCGGAGGGGGCGATAATATCCATGCCCGCACGTGTCTGCGATACCGCGGTATGCGCCAGGATTTCAAGGGTAGGATCATTGGCAATCTGATACTCCACCGCAAGGGCCGGGCGTGAGGCAGCGGCTCCAGAAGATGGAACCGAGGTCTCGCGAGTCTCTGCCTGGACAACACCGCAATGACCGTGCGACATGTACTCGCACAGGCAAACATCGCCGATAAGGAGAAGACCGGGGACTTCGAGCTTGAGCGCGCGGGTGGCCCGCTGCACGATGCCATCGTCGCTCCAGGCGCCACTGGCGGCCGTGTCTTTCTGCTCGGGCAATCCAAACAAAATTACCGCCGGAATACCCAGGCCGTAGGCCGTGCTCGCCTCTTTGACAGCTTCATCCACGGAAAGATTGAAAACACCGGGCATGGAAGTCACCGGTTTTCGTACACCCTCGCCCGGACATACAAATAATGGATAGACCAAAGACTGCGGGGAGAGACGGGTCTCGCGGACAAGAGACCGAATCTGCTCGTTGCGACGCAGACGCCGTAGCCGGGTAATGGGAAAGGCCATAAAACTTGAATTTTAACAGGAGCAGTTGCCAGCAGCCAGTTGACGGAAAAAGCCAAGTCAAAATCTAACCACAAAGGACACAAAGTGGTGTTTGCCACGGATCAACACGGATGAACACGGATTAATTATGAAGATCAGAAGCAGGCGGAGGTCATTTTCCAGCGGGAGCCTCAGGCGGAGGAGTGTTCTGCTGAGGGGTGGCTTCGGCAGGCAGTTTGATCAGGAATGTTGCGCCGCCGTTGGCGTTGTTTTCGCATTCGATCTTGCCCCCGTGATCCTGCACGATGCCATAACAGGCGCTGAGACCTAATCCACTCCCTTTTCCGATGGGTTTGGTAGTGTAGAAAGGATCGAAGATCTTCTGCGGCTCCTTGATCCCCACACCAGTATCGGAGAACTGGATCAGCACCCAGGCATTTTCACTGTTGGTAGTTATGGTCAGCAGACCTCCACCGACTTCCTGCAAGGCATCGGCGGCATTGTTGATCATGTGCAGGAACACCTGCAATAGCTGGTTTGAATCTCCGCGTATACGCGGCAGTTCAGGCTCGAGTTTGACTTTGAGCTTGATTCTCTTGCCGCTGAGATCGGGCTCGCGCAATTGCAGGGCATTATTCAGAAGCGCATTGACGTGCACCGAGGTCTTCTCAGCCGGGCTTTGCTGGGCAAAGTTCAGCAGGTTTTCCACCAACCGTTTGGTGCGGCGGGCTTGCTGGCCAATCTTTTGCACCTGCGAACGCGGCTCTTCGCTCAGTGATGCATCGGCTTCGAGCAGATCGGAGTAGCCCAGAATTGCGGTCAGCGGATTGTTGATCTCGTGGGCCGCTCCTGCCACCAACTGGCCCAGGGCCGCCATCTTTTCGGAGCTGACCATACGATCTTGCAACCGCTTTTCGTGAGTAATGGTTTGCTGCGATTCGCGCAAAAGCCGGGTCAGCTCGGCGTTCAACAACATCTGCCGGAACATGACCACCAAGGTCAAGACAACGATGGCGCCAAAGGCGACCTGCAATCGAAAAATAGTGACGGGATAGGGCGCGCGGCTGAAGAAGATGATCCACAGCGCCATACAAGGCATGGAAATCAGCGCCAGCAAAGCAAAGCGTGCCGGCCAAACGCTGTGCACCCCCATGACCGATTCTTCCAGGCTGCGGTAAGGAGAAGCGGCTCCTTCCAATCCAATGCCGGCAAAGACCAGCATGGCGGCGACGATCAACACATCCGGGACGCTGCCGGCTTGGTATGGGCGATGTATGGCATGCCAATCCATGAACAAAGAGCCGAATGTATACAGGGTCGCCGATAGAAAAATGCCACCGTAGATTTTCTTGCACTCTCTTGCTGAACGGAGGAAAAGTATCCCGGCACCCGTGGCGAGAGCAGCATTTTCCACGAAATAGAGCACGTTGAAGTAAAAGCCGGAGAGCTGAGGGACGGAAATCATCCCCAACTGCCAGGGCGTAATCATGAAGAGGTAGAGGTAAATCCACCAGAGGAGAAGCATGACGGCATCGAGAAAATCCATGCGCAGTTTGTGTTCACTCTGGCGATACTGGGGCCGCAGGGCCAGGGCCGCCATAAGAGGGATGACGTGGAGGAAAAGAAATATGTGGCTGAGAGAATACTCCGAGGAAGAATTTCTTAATAGAACCTCATACCATATCCGCCACGCATGTGGAACAGACCAGAGCATCGCGCCCAAAGTCATGAGTCCCCAAAATGCCCGTTCCCGGCCGCGCGCGGCAAATAGATGCCCTCCCAAGGTAAAGATCGCGATCAGCGAGAGAAGAAATCGCGTGATGTCTGCCAAGGCAGTGAGCGCGGGCCCAGGCTTCACCAAAAGGGCAATCAGGATATAAACAGCCAGAAACAAAGCTGCTGCGGTGTACCACCATGCCCTTTTGCGGTCTATGTTCATGTGAAATTGAGGGATTGAGAATTGTACAGAAATATTCCAAAAATCAGATAATTACTTAAGTAATTTCATTTTGGAATATGAACCAAAATGGCACGGATTGGAGGATTTCACCACGGAGGCACAGAGACACAGAGAAAAACAAACAGTCAAAATCTAACCGACTATGGTGCACGATAGTTGGCTTCCACTACCCTAATTTTTCAGAGCAGGGTATGAGGCACGGTAGCTCTGTCTTAATTTCTAAACGTTGCGGTGTACCATTGAGACGAGTAAAAGAATTGACGCAAGGAACCTGTGGCTGAAAATCCTAATCCAATGACCTTTTCCAGCGGACGTGTGCTTGAGTTCGAGGCGCTGCGCGAGCTGTTGAATGCCTATTCTGTTTCGGACCTGGGCAAGGCCAAGGTTGCCGCGCTCCAGCCGGTCTGCGATCGCGCCTGGATAGCCGGCCAACATCAGCTCGTAATCGAGGTATTGCAATTCCTGCGTGGCGGCGGACGATTTGATTTTTCCGGATTGCTCAGCCCGACGAGTCTGCTGGAAAAAGCCCACATTGCCGGCGTGGCCCTGGAAACGACGGAAATCCGCAACCTGATTGTTCTGATTGACCGGGCGGCGCAGTGGCGCGAGGTCATACTGCGCCCGCCCACTGCGATGAAGCTGGAATGGGCGGCCGTCGCCCAGCTGTCCTCAGGCATTGCGGATTTTACCGGCCTGCTTCGCAACTTCCGCAACAAAATCCTGCCCGATGGCACGCTCGATGACCGCGCTTCGCCAGAGCTCGGACGCATTCGCCGGGAGATTGAGAAACAAAGACGCTCGATTCAGGAATCCCTGCGCGGCTACCTGCGGAGGCTCTCGGAGGGCGGCGCGGTACAGGAGGAGCTGATAACGATTCGGGGGGAACGATTCGTGATCCCCGTGAAAGTAGAGCAGAAGCGCCGGATCAACGGCGTGATTCACGGCGCCAGCTCCAGCGGGCAAACGGTCTTTGTTGAGCCGCTCGAAACCATTGAGCAGAACAACGAGTTGGTGCGTCTGCTGGAGGAGGAACTGTCTGAGATCCACCGCATTCTGGCGGAGATGACCGAACAGATCGGGCAGCGCGCTGCTGAAATCGCAGCGGCCGCGTCAGTTCTGGCCGAACTCGAACTGCAGTTCACCAAGGCCCGCTTTGCGCAGGACTACGAATGCGTTGTGCCCACCCTGGTGGAACGCGGCGTCTTTCTGGAAGGGGCGCGGCATCCGTTGCTGGAGCGCAATCTAAAACTGAGAAACAATTCGGTTGTGCCTTTGAACCTGGAGCTCACTGACAGCGCGCGCCAGATTGTCATCACCGGGCCAAATACCGGCGGCAAGACGGTTGGGCTGAAGACGGTTGGACTGCTTGCCCTGATGTGCCAATCGGGTATGCCGGTTCCAGCCATGCGCGCACAATTGCCGATTTTCGATTCTGTCCTAGCCGATATTGGCGATTACCAATCCATCGAGCAAAATCTTTCAACCTTCTCGGCCCACGTTACCAACATTGACTTGCTCTCGCGCACAGCGACGGCGCAATCGCTGGTTCTGCTGGATGAACTGGGCTCGGCGACCGATCCGGAAGAGGGCGCTGCACTGGCTGTGGCCATTGCCCAGCATTTTCTGGAGTTGGGAAGCACGAGCATCATCTCCACGCATCACACGTCGTTGAAAGTTTATGGCGCCAATACGCCCGGCGTAGTCAACGCCGCTGTGGGATTCGATGAGCGTACGTTGCAACCAACCTATCACCTGCGCATAGGTGTGCCCGGTGCTTCTGCCGGCATTAACATCGCCGGACGCCTGGGATTGAATCCGGCAATTATCGCGGCGGCACGGGCCCGGCTGAATACCCAGACGGAAGACATCGCCCACTTCCTCGATCAACTGCACTCGGGCTTGCGTGACCTGGAAGCCGAACGGGCGCAATTGCGCTCGCGCGAACAAGAGGTCGCGCGCGAACGCGACCGTCTGGAGCGTGACGGATTGCGCGAGCAACGCGCCAAAATACAGGAGATGGAAAAGAAGCTGGAATCTGTGCTGCGTGATTTTGAGTACCGTGCTCGCGAGGTTGTCAGTGCGGTGCAAGACCGCGCCGCCGCGCAGAAGCTTTCCAAGGAATCGGAGCGGCGCATTGCCAAACTGCGCCGCGAATTCAAAGAGCAATTTGATTCAACCGTGGTGGCGCATAGGACCGGGGCCGATGCCGGCGATCCTAACTCGCAGCCTGGGTTGGTGCATCAGGTGAGTGAGGGCGATACGGTAAAACTGAAATCGCTGGGCAGGGCCGGCGTCATCAAGCGGCGTGTGGATGACCACACCTTCGAGGTGGAGGTCGGGGCCATGAAGATGAAAGTCCCACGTGAAGACATTGCCGAAGTCCTGAGCCGAACAGGAGATAACCCGCTACAGGCGGCGCGCAGCCGGAGAGGGATATCCGTTCAAGTCGCGCAAGACGAAGAAGAATCGGCAGCTTCGGAGATCAATGTCATCGGTGAAAATGTGGAAGAAGCCACCCGGCGCGTAGAAAAATTCGTGGATCGCGCCTTTCTCGCCGGCCTGCCGCGGGTGCGCATTGTGCACGGCAGCGGCATGGGCATCCTACGCAAAGCCTTGCGCCAATATTTGCAGAAGCATCCGCATGTCACCTCGGTCATCGAGCCTGCGCAGAAAGAAGGTGGAGCGGGAGCGACGGTCGTGGAGTTAAGGGTGTGAAGCGTATGACAGCTCTCAAAGCTGAAAGTGATAAGATTTCCCGATCAGGTCGGGCTCTGCAGTTTGGACTGCGACTGACCTAAGATTGCCTCAACACACGGTTTGGATGAAGACATCTTTGGAACAGGAATACGGGGGAAGGTCCAAGCCATACCATTTGTGGGCGCCCCCGCTACTTGCGTTTGCCGGGCTTGCGCTGCTGCTGGCCCTGGGCAGAAATAGCTGGGTGTATTCCCTGCCTTATGGTCAAAATAATTCCCAGGTGCTTTCGATAAAAACCAGTCTGCTGCGAGGAACAGCGGAGGTCCCAAAAAGTTTTTATTTGGGCACAACCCTGAACGCGGGGGGCTGGCTGGGAAGCGTGGACCCTTCGATTCAGCCGCAAAATATTACTCTTTACCTGGACGGACGACCCGTAGCTGAAACTAGCGTCTTTTATCCCGCTCGGGTGAGTTCGAATGGCCAGAGCGTCACAATCAAGCGTTGGGAAGTTGCTTTTTTTGTGAAGGACACGCCGCCAGGCGAGCATATCCTGGGACTCGAGGCGGCAGCGCAAGGCCGCGAGCCAATCGCCCTTGCACAAACCTCGATTCTGGTTCTGCGATAACTCTGTCATGCTCCATGCTGGTTGAACAACAATTCGAAGAAATTGACGAGCACAAGGATTCAAGAAAAACAGCAAGCTCCCGTTCGCAGTCGTTTTGCCGTCACGCTGCGAAACGGCTGGCGCATTTGTTGCTGGCCCACGCCGATTTTTTCGTCATGCTGCTGATCCTGGGGTTGCTGACGCGATTTTGTTTATTGGCGCAGCCTCCCATTCCCATCCAGACCATCAATTTTTTTGACACTTCCTGGCAATTGGACCTGGTGGCCAAAGCCCACCAGGGAGTCTGGCTTGGCAGGGACGCAATTTTCACCTACGGCCCGCTCTTTCAAAAGCTCCTGAGCTGGGCGCCTTTGCGGCAGGGGATGAGCCTGGGGTCCTTTTATTCATATCTCTGGATGTTTCACTATTGGTCTATTACCCTGTGCATTTATTTTACCGGGGCTTTTTTACTACGCGGACAACCGTCTTGGGTACGAGTGTTCTACCTGCTTCTCTTAGTCATCTTCTGGGTCCCGGTCAACTGGATTCTCTTTGATATCAAACTCCTTCTCCCCTTGTGCTGCTTTGCAATTTTTTTGCGTATGCTCCCGGCTGCAACCCAAGGAAACTGGGGTCTGTGCTGGCGTGCAGGAACTGCGGCCACACTCATGGCCATTGCTTTCCTCATATCGGGCGATGCCGGCGCATATTGCGTGGCCGCTTTTGGCATTGTTGTGTGCACATCTTTGCTCTACGAGCACGATCTTGCAAGTCTGGCCGGAATGGCAAAATATGCTGCCCTGACAGGCATATTTTTTTTCGGTTGGGTCCTTACAATCAACGCAGCCTTGGGCAAACTTTTGGATTTCCGCTTTTGGAAGTCAACCTACGAAGTTGTAACCCAGTACCGCTGGTCGCAAGCTGTGCGCATGCTTCCCGAAATGACTTCTATCTTCTGGTGGGCCTTGATTTTGAACCTGCTGGTCTTTCTCTGGCAGTGGATCGTCCAGAGCCGAACACCCTCGGTTCCGGCACGCGCCCGGCCGGCCTGGCTAGCCATGTTATGTTTCGGGCTGGTTACTTTGCAGTCGCTGATTGTTTCTTCTGAACATTTTCACGTAGCCATAAGTCTGTTTCCCTGGATTGCGCTCTCGGGTGCATTACTGCTGGGCGCAACCGAACTCAGGATTTCTGCAGTGCGGCTCATGCTTTCTTTTTCGGTCATTCTGGTTATCACGGGAGTTTTCAGCGGCCCTTATTCTCTTTTTCATTCTCAGGCGCTCTTTCAGCGCCGGCCTGCTCTGACGGGCCGCAATGTCTGCCCCGAGGGACAGTATGAAATCGACGACGTTTGTCTTGAAGCTGCCGACTTTTCCAAACTCAAAACAGTGGGTGATTTCTTGAAGCAACATACCGCTGCTTCAGACTCTATTGGGGTTTTTCCATTCGAGAACGTTTATGGCTTCGTCCCCAGGCGCCGTGTCGCGGGAACAGTGCTGCAGGATTATGTGATCGCGGGGGACTACTTAACCCAGCGGCAGGTGCAATCTCTGGAAGAAGCCTCACCAGCCTGGACGGTATACTCCGTGGAGCCCTTGCAAACTTTTGGCGTCGATGGCATCCCCAACTTCACCCGCACTCCTTCTGTCTGGTTGTATTGGCAGCGGTGGTACAAACACGAATTCGATGCGCAACCTGGGCTCATGCTTTTGCACCGCGATGAAGAGCGTGGTCGCCACTGGAAGATGACCTCCACGTCCGTTCTTGCTCGGCCTGTGCAAAGCAGGCGAACAAGCGAGGAAATTGCCTTACCTGTAACTCCCCTGGGAAATGACTGGGACTTCATCAAGATCAATCTCCGAGCGGAGTATCCCGTATGGTGGAAGCTCCTCAAGCCTTCGATTTTCGTGGTGTGGCTGCACTTCGATCGTGGGCCAGACAGATCGGTGCCCGCGATCGTGCAGCCCGACCATCCCTATGACATATGGATCTACCCCTGGGAGCAGGCTGAGCTGGCGAATTATTTCTCGCCCAATGTCCAGGAATGGCGTGTTGCATCGAGGCCGCGCCTGCAAAGCCTCTCTTTGCAGTGTATGCCCATAGACTGGCTTTCGGTTACGCCCTCCCGGATTACCATAGGCGAGGTGCAGACGGTAAAGCTGTCGGAGCAATGAAATTTACTGGAGAGCCGGAATTCCAACAGATTTTGCGGCGAGGACAGTGTGACCACAGTTTCGCAACGGCGGAACGAAGTCGTGCTATCGTGTTCTCTTGAGTGAAAAGTTATATCGTATCGGGATTCAAACAACCCCAAAAACGATACAATCCAATACCTAAATGACATCAGGAATCGAGACCGCTGCCGGGCATGGCCGCAACTCAAAACTACATCAATTGTGGCTTGCGCCTCTTCTGGCTTTTGCTGGTCTTGCCATTCTCCTTTTCTTTGGCCACGAGAATTGGGTGTACACACTGCCCGCGTACGAACCTGATGTTCAGATGCTTATCGTGAACGGCAACCCACTCCATGGACAGATCCAGGTTCCGGTAGCGGCGAAACCCGGCGCTCATCTGAAAGTGACTGGATGGTTTGGCGAGCTCGCCCCGGCCTTCCAGTCTCAAAAAATTGTCGTTTACTTAGATGACCGGCCCATGGCCGAGACCAACCTGGCAGAATCGACTTTGCTCGGCGCCAACGGCGGCGGCACGCACATTAAGAATTGGCAGGTTGATTTTTTCATGAAAGATATCCCGCTGGGTGTGTATACCCTCACCGTGCAATCGGTTCCTGAGGGTCATGATCCTGTTATTGTCAGCCAAAGCGTCTTATCGGTTACTCCGTAGCCCTCCTGATCCATGACCGTTAAGCAAAAACCCGATGAAACCCAGCCGCAAGCTTCAGTAGAACCTGCCTCCGCTCCTCGGCAATTATTTTCTCTGAACTACGCACGACGCTTGGCGCAAATTTTGCTCGCCCATGCAGATTTTTTCGTCATGCTCCTGCTAATGGCATTCGTGGCCCACTATTATCTGGTACAGAAGCTTCCGCTCTTTGTCCGTGAGATCGAGTTTTTTGATAACTCGTGGGAACTCGACTTAATAACTAAAGCCCATCGGGGAATTTGGTTGGGCAGGGACCTTATCTTCACCCGCGGCCCACTCTTTCAGTGGCTTCTGTGTTGGGCTCCGTTGCGGCATGGAATGAGTCTGGGGTCTTTCTATCTGTATGTTTGGGTAACACATTATTGGACAACGATCCCCGTCCTTTATGGTACAGGCGCCCTCTTGTTGAATCGGCAGCCATCTTGGGTGCGTGTGTTCTACCTTCTTCTGCTGCTGATCTTCTGGGTTCCGACTCACTGGATCATCTTTAACATCAAAGTCCTGTTTCCATTATGCTCGTTTGCGGTTTTCCTTCGCACGTTTCCTGATCCCGGCAAGAGTTTTTCGAGCCTGTCCTGGCGGGCGGCGACTGCGGCATCACTGATCGCCACCGCTTTTCTGCTCTCGGATGATTCCGGGCATTACTCGGCAGCCGCTTTTGCCGCTGTGTTAGCCGCTTTCTTGTTTTACGAGCACAGCTTCTTCGCCTTGCGAACTGCGGCTAAATACGTGACGCTCACAGGAGCTTTTCTTGCTGTCTGGGTGCTGGCCGTCAATTGGGCTACCGGCAGGCTTACTGACTTTCACTTTTGGAGAGCAGCATACGAAGTTGCAGCTCAATATCGCTGGGCGCAAAACATGCGTATGCAGCCGCCAATGACTCCGGTTTTCTGGCTCGCCGTGGGCCTGAATCTGTTGATCTTCGTGGGGCATTGGTTTGTTTATCGAAAAAAGCCCGGCCTTTCCGTGCGTGCCCGCGCCTCCCGGCTGGCAATGCTGGGCTTTGCACTCATTGGTGTGCAGTTGATTCTCGTCTGCGCCGAACAACTTCACGTCGCAACCGGCCTGTTTCCATGGATCGCGCTCTCTTGTGCGCTGCTGTTGGGTGCAACCGAAGACAGGCTTTCTGTCTTGCGGCTTACGGTTTCCGTGGCCCTTATTCTTGTTCTTACCGCCGGCTTCAGCGGGCCCAATCATCTCTTTATTCCCCGCAATGTGCTCCAGGACCGGTCTGCGATAACCAACCCCCATAGTTGCCCCCTGGGATTGCATGAGATTGATGGGGTTTGTCTTAAGACTAACAACTTCATCCAACTACAAACGGTCCGCGATTTTTTGGTTCAGCATACCAGCGATTCCGATTCGATCGGGATATTCCCCTATCAGAGCGTTTATGCTTTTGTGGCGCGGCGGAACGTGGCGGGCGAATTGGTACAACACTATATAAGCGCCGGAGACTACCTGAACCGGCGGCAAATGGAAAGCCTGGAGCAGGCGCGGCCACCATGGGCGATATACGCCGCCGAGCCCTGGCAAAGCGATCCTTGTAATGGCCTTGCTAACTTTACCCGCACTCCGTATATCTGGCTATACTGGCAACGTTGGTATAGAGACGATTTTGACGCACTGCCCGGGCTTCTCGTTTTGAGGCGCGATGAGGAGCGCGGCAAGCGATGGCAGATGATTTCAACTTCCGTCCTGCCGCACGCTGTGCAAGGGACCGGGAACGAAGAGCTTGTTTTGCCCGCGGATTCTCTTGGGGACGATCTGGACTTCATCAAGATCGATGTCAGCGTGGAGTATCCCTTTTGGTGGAAACTTCTCAGGCCTTCGTCTCTTGTGGTCAAAATGCGTTTTGCAGGTGGAGAAGAGAAAGCAGTAAACGTTATTGCTCAGCCTAATCATCCTTATGAAATCTGGATCTATCCCTGGGAGCAAGCGCAGCTTGCCAACTACTTCTCGGCTTCTCCCAAGCAATGGCGTTCGGCCGTCCGGCCGCGCATTCAGAGTCTGTCGCTTCTGTCGCAGCCCAGGGACTGGATTGCGGTACAGCCCTCGCGTATTAAAATACAGGACGTACAGACAGTGAAGCTGTCGGAGCAATGAAATTTCAGGGACCGATCCAGCAGAATCACTTGCGTCCGTATTGCCGACGGTGAGCTATCAGAGATGTAGTTCACCCAGCGCGAGGGTTCTTTGGCAACGAGTGCTTTTCTCAGTAAATGAACAGCGCAGAAAATCAAGAATCACCCCGGAGGTCCCCGAGCATGTTGAAAAATGCTGCTCTACCTCTCATCATGTACGCAGTGCTGGGTGCGCTCCTTTTTCTGAACCTGCCTTCGCGATTCCGTTCCCCTCAACTCGCTCCTTCTGATGCGGGCAACGCGGGCGTGGTTACGGTACCAGATCAACCCTTGAGCGGCGGCATTTATGCCCCATCCGTGAATCGCCTGATGGCCCAGACCGGCACACATTTTCGAGTCGATGGATGGCTTGGCATTCGTGATTCTCAGCTTGTGGTTCGCCGAGTTGTCCTGATGATGGATGACAAGCCGTTGGCCGACGCTCAGTTACTTATGGTGCGGGCCGACCCTTCTGGTAAAGCTGTTCGCTGTGAATGGGGTAATCAGCTTTTACTTACAGGAATCGAGCCCGGCGACCATCGCCTGCAAGCTGTGGCATTTCTGCAGGATGGACGCAGGATTCCTTTAGATGAAAAGATTGTGATGGTTTTGGATTGATGCCGGATCCAGCGACTTTGCCTGAAACAGGAAATCCGATTACACCGCCGGCAGCACAGGCAGCGAACCTGTGCTGGAAGCTGGCACGGTTCTTATATGCTCGTCTGGACCTGCTCATGGCTCTCCTGCTGGCATTGATCACATTATTTCTCTACCGCAATTCTCCACTGCCCGCCGATGTTGCGACGATTGACTTTACGGATGATTCCTGGAAATACGATCTTCTTGCGAAGGCGCAGCAGCACATCTGGCTCGGCAAAGACGTTCTGTTTACCTACGGCCCGCTTTTTCAACTGCTCTTTGTGCCCATCTTCTGGATGCGCGATCTTTCGCTGGGAGAGTTCTACAGGCTCTCGCGCTTTGTCCCGATCTGGGCAACCATCGTTTTGGTCTATGGCGCCGCGCGCTTTCTTTTGCCGCAAGTCGAGCCCTGGAAGCGGGCCTTCTATTTTTTGTTGTTGGTAATTTTTTGGGCACGGTTCGATATCAAGCTCTGCGTGCCTTTGTTCGTCTTTGCGGCGTTCCTTTGGATGCAGGAAAATCTGCCCGCCGGTGCACTTTCGATGACGGCGCAAGCTCTGGCGGCCGCCTTGCTTATAACACTTTCTTTTCTTATCGCCGCTGATGCCGGGTTCTACGCCCTGGCGGGATTTCTTCTGGTCGCGGGGAGTTACAGCACCTACCGGGTCCTGCATCGGCAGCCATGGCGGCCCGGGGTCATTTTTTCGGGCCTTACTTTGTTGGTCTTCTTTGTCTGTATGCTGGCGGTCAATGCGCTCTTTGGCAGGTTTGCCGACTTTCGATATTGGATCGGCAACTACGACCTTGTGAGCAACTACCGCTGGTTCGAACCCATGGCCATAAGTCACCAGGCCACAAGTCTGCTGGTGACCGCGGCCCTTCTCTCTTTCTCGGTCTTCTTCTGGGCATGGATTGTTTCCAAGCGCTACCCGGAAAACCCGGGCCTTCGCCCCCGAATTCTGGCCATAGCCCTGCTCTCTTTGCTGCTGATGCAATCCTGTATTGTGCGTTCCTCCTGGAAGAATGTTACGTTGGGATTGTTCCCTGTGATCGCGTTTGCCTTCTCATTCCTTTTCGGTGCACTGTCCCGCGAACGGGCCGGCTTATCCGCGGGCATTCCGCCTTTACTCGCCCTGGTTTGCACCATAGTTTTTGCTGCGTCTCCCTATGATGCTTTCTCCGCGGCAAGGATATGGCGGGCTTTGACGATCCCGGCAGCCGCGACGTGCACGCCGGGCAAGCAACTGCTGGACCAGGCGTGTTTGGCGCCCGACGATTTTCAGCAGCTCAACGCCGGCTCCAGGTTTTTGCGCGAACATGCGGCTCCTTCTGAAAGCGTTATGATCTATCCTTTTGAAAATATCTACGGAGACGTGGCTCGCCGCCGCGTGGCCGGTGGGACGCTGCAAAGCTACGTGGCTGCAGACGACTTTTCACTGCAACAGCACCTTGGCGGAGTGGAGCGCGACCACCCCATGTGGGCCATTTATTCCGCCGACTATCTGGGAAGTTGGACGGTCGATGGTATATCGCACTTCACACGCACTCCAGAGGTCTGGCTTTATTTGCATCGCCACTTTCATCGTGTGGCCAATCTGGAATTGGGGGTTCTTGGTTTGCAGCGTGATGAAGAGCGCATGCGCCGTTGGAACCTGGAAGTCACGAAATTGCCACTCCCGCCGGCTCGTCAGCCGGTTAAAGAAGGAGAAAACATCCGGCTTGCCCAACTGAACTCATGGCCTCAACAAGATGTTGATTTCCTCAAGCTGCGCATCCAGGTTCATTATCCTCCGTGGTGGAGGGTCCTAAAACCTGCTACCATGAATTTCTTCCTGCAGCGGGCCGACGGCACGGTGAAGGTCGCGCACGCCATTGCCCACCCCAATCGCAGCTATGAAGTGTGGATCTACCCCTGGAGTGAACCAGGGCTTATGAATTACTTCTTCGAGAATCCATCGGAGTGGCGCAAGCGGGGAGAACGCCCTCCCATCACAGAAATCTCTGTGCGCTTTGATCGTGAGGATTGGGTCTCGGTCCTGCCTACGGAAGTTGAGCTGGAAGAAGTGGACGCAGAGCGCGTTTCGCTGCGTTAGAACATATCAATACCAGCAGCGCGAATCGCATATATCCTTAACTTGTAATTTTTTATAAGTTTTCGCTTTACACTGAAACTTGCCATGGCAAACCCCGGCGATTTCGCATATACGGTCAAACAGCAGGCCGATATTGTGCGCGTGATCGGCGAGTATGTGAAGTTGAAGAAGGCCGGAGCACAAAATTTCAGCGGGCTGTGCCCTTTCCACAATGAAAAGACGCCGTCGTTTTCGGTGCACGCCACGCGCCAGTTTTATCACTGCTTCGGGTGCGGAGTTTCAGGCGATGTCTTCAGCTTTGTACAGAAGATCGAGAACATAACTTTCCCCGAAGCCGTGCGCGCCATCGCGCAAAAGCTGGGGATCGCCATTCCCAAACAGACTCCTGCCAGCCCGGCAGAGGCAAAAGAAGCGCGCTTGCGGGGTGCCTTGATCGACATGCATGAACAGGCCTGCGTTTTTTTTCAGGAGCAACTGCAGAAACCGGAATCGGCTGGAGCCCGGGAATATTTAGCCGGACGCGGCCTGGACCAGCAAACCATCACGCAGTTCCGCATTGGCTATGCGCCGGATTCAGGCTTTCTGCTGCGCGATCGCCTCAAAAATAATTTCGATGAGGAAGCCTTGAAAGAATCTGGCCTGCTTTCCTGGAAGCCGGATGGCGGCGACAAAGCGCCGATGTATTCCAGATTTCGCAACCGCATCATGTTTCCCATCGCCAGCGAGGCGGGCAAAATCATCGCATTCACCGGACGCACCTTAAGCACTGACGACAAAGCCGGACCAAAATATCTGAATTCGCCGGAGACCGCCATCTATTCCAAGTCGCGGGTGCTCTTCAACCTGGACCGTGCGCGGGAACACATTCGCAAATTTGATTATGCCATCCTGGTTGAAGGACAGATGGATTGCATCTCGGTGTTTGCCGCTGGATTTCAAAACGTGATTGCCAGTTCGGGAACAGCTTTTACCGAGAGCCAGGTGCGGCTGCTGGCGCGCTATAGCAAGAGGATCCTGGTGAATTTCGATCCGGATACGGCCGGCGCAGCCGCCGCTGAGCGCTCCCTCGGACTGCTGGTTGCTGAAGACTTCCGCATCAAGGTGCTCACGCTGGAGCCGGGGTACGATCCGGATTTGTACATCCGCAAGCGCGGCAAAGATGCTTATGGAGCCGCCTTGAAGAGCGCGCCGGATTACTTTGACTACCTCATGGAGCGCGCCCGCGCCCAGTTCCGGGTACAGACCTCCCAAGGCAAAGTGCAAGCCGTGAATTTTCTTCTGCCGCATCTGCAACGCGTGCACAACAACATTCAACGGGATGAACTGGCCGCGGACATGGCGCAAAAGCTGGGCATCGATTCCGCATTGTTACGTCAGGAGTTGAAACACTCAGTCAACACGCGCGCGGGCAGCATCAAGACGCCGGCGGAGCCGCAGGTCAATGAGGCCGAAAAGATTGTGGTTCGGGTGCTGAGTTCGCGTGAGGAAAGAGAGTTGAGCGTGAAAATTCACGATATTTTTTCCGCGGAACTCTTGCACCAGGGGCTGACATGTGAATCACTGATCAACGCCCTGCTGGCTTCGAGTACTCCCGATGATCCTATGAACCTTGAGTTGAATGAAGGCGACCGGCGCTTGTTAGCTTCGATCCTGATGAACGAAACCCAGGAAGAGTTATCGCCTCAACTTGCCGAGCAGGCCCTGCATGCCCTTCGCCGCCAGCGCATGGAGCGGCAACAGCGCACACTGAAGGCACAGATCGCCGAAGCCGAACGCAAACAGGATTCGGCAACCCTCGCCCGCCTGATGCAGGAAAAACTGGCCCTCGACCGCTCTCTTTCGGAACGAAAGTAACGGATGTGCTTTGAACTGATTTTTAAAAAATCCGCGTAATCCGTGAAATCCGCGGTAAGCTTTTGTTTAAAGTCAAAGTGGTATCATCCTGGTATCAAATCATTGATTTCTCAGAAATTGCAGGCCATGATTGTGCTAGACGTGTGTTTACGTCCGGCATTCCAGAATGCGGCGGGTTTAGCCGAAGCGCGAAGTGGCACGGATCGCGCGAACGTAGCGAGTTGGGATTTCCCAATAAGCCCGAAGAAGCTCTTTGAAATCTCGAAAAAAAGTGCCGAGGTTCCCCAGAAGCGCCCTGCGGATGATATCTATTCAGTAAATACCCAACTATCTCAGCAAGTGCCGACCACGAAAGCGGTTTTCCTCAATAAATACGCATAGATCACACCGGTTCAGGTACCCCGGAACACTAGCCAGCAAGTGGGGTGGGGCGCTGGCTTTTTGGCCATCCCGACCGTATCAAACTAGTTACCTCTAGCGGCTACTTTAACTCCCCTGCCAATTCCTGGCTAACCGCGACTAGCGAGTCGCCTGAGGTTTGCGCTATCAAGCCGGCATCTTGGAACACGGCGATGCTCCAACCCCGTTGATCCTCGTGAAAGATCACCTGCACCGACCGTGGGCCCGGCGCTGGAGTGTAGTACATCATCTGCCGCGAGCAATGGTCTTCCAGGAAAGACCCCAGATCGGGCCAAAATACTTCTCCTGCCAGGGGAATGGAGCGCGGGAAGACTTCTAATTTTCGGCCGAGGCCATGGTGCCAGTCGGCATCGAAGGTGACAATACTATTGCCACCAGAACAGTGATCGGTAGAATTTGTGCTTTGCATGATGCATGTCCTTTCGGTACGGGCATGCACCAGGAGGTTGAGAAATAGTCCTGTAAAAACAAACACCCGCCGGGGCATCAGGCGGGCGCTTTTACAAGGGAGACATTTGTTTCGGAGTTGTTGGTTCCGCACATCGAATGAAAGTTTCGCTTTCACTCTAAGCACCGTGGCGTCTCCAGCCCCGGTTGCCGGACCCGGCTTTTTTTCGGGTCGCTCCTGATGCTGAAAGGAGTTTATCACACCTGCGCGTTAAGGGCGATTTGCAGTTTTTGCCGTACCGTATTATGAAAGACTATGAAAAAAATACGGGTGGGAATCCTGTTTGGTGGCCGCAGCGGTGAGCACGAAGTATCACTGCTCTCGGCAACCTCGGTGCTGGAGGCCATCAATAAGAACAAGTACGAGGTGGTACCCATCGGCATCACCAAGGACGGCCGCTGGCTGACAGCGCAGCACGCCGAAAACCTGCTGCGCGGAAAACAGGACCCGCCCTTGCAGCTACGCGCCGGCGATCCCCGGGCGACCCCCACCGCCGCAGTGCTGGCCACCGGCAACGCCACCTTTGTTCCCCCAGTACCACGAGCTGAGCTGATGCCATTCCAAATCAGCGGTTCGCCCGATCTCAATCCTATCCATGTGGATGTCATATTTCCCGTGCTGCACGGGACTTTCGGCGAAGACGGAACCATCCAGGGGTTGCTGGAGTTGGCCGATATTGCTTACGTTGGCGCAGGAGTGTTGGGCTCGGCGGCCGGCATGGATAAAGACGTAATGAAGCGCCTGTTTGCCGCCGCGGGATTGCCCATCGTAAAACACCTGACGATTCTGCGTAGTGATTTGCAAAAGAACCCCCACCGGGTGCGAAGGCTGGTGGAGAGTCAATTGAAGTATCCTTTGTTCGTGAAGCCGGCGAACCTGGGCTCCTCGGTCGGGATTTCCAAGGTGCATAACAGCAAAGAGTTCGCTCATGGAATGAAAGAAGCCGCATCCTACGACCGCAAGATCGTCGTGGAAGAGAGCGTGGGCGGCATGAAACAAAAGGCCCGCGAGATCGAGTGCTCGGTGCTGGGCAATGAAAAGCCGGTGGCTTCGGTGGCGGGTGAAATTATCCCGGCAAAAGAGTTCTACGATTACACCGCCAAATACCTGGAAGAAGGTTCGCAGTTATTGATTCCAGCCAAGCTCACCAAGAAGCAGATGAAGCATGTGCAAGAGCTGGCCATCGCCGCTTTTTGCGCCGTAGAGTGCTCCGGCCTGGCGCGCGTGGACTTCCTCATGGACCCGCACAACGAGGAAATTTACGTCAGTGAGATCAACACCATGCCTGGGTTTACTTCGATCAGTATGTATCCCAAACTATGGGCGGCTTCGGGAGTGCCCTACCCCGAGCTGATTGACCGCCTCATCTTGCTAGCGCTCGAATCTCACAAAGAGAAAAAGAAAAATCGTTATAGCCGATGTAATTAGCGCGGTAGATCGAGCCGCTTTTTCCGCTTTGGTAAGAGCCGGCCAGATTTAGTATTCTTTACCCACTTATGCAGGGCAGACGCGGTTTTTCTTGGATTGAACTTCTGGTCGTGATTCTGTTGTTGCTAGTTTTGGCGCTGCTCTTCACACCCATCGTCGACCGCAGAATCTACGCCAATGAATCCTCCGCCGTTGCCGCAGTGCACAACATTCAAAGCGCGCAACTCAAGTATGCGCAGACTTATCCAGCGATTGGGTTTGCAGATAATGTCGCCAAGCTGGGCGCACCGCCTCCCGGAACTCAGCCCAACTCTAATCATGCGAATCTGCTTGACCCTGCTTTGGCATGTCCCAATCAACCTTGCGCCAGGAGCGGTTACTTGTTTGCCATTGATCAGACCAGTGGCACGCCGGTAACAAGTTTCCGCATCACGGCTGTACCCGTGGTTCCAGGAAAAACCGGCGGTCGCGGCTTCTGCGTCACAGGATTGGGAATCATCAGCACCGACCCTGCGGGAGGAAAAGCCTGCTCGGTGCCGATTAGGTGAGATGTAGCTGCAGGCAAGCCGCGTTTTGGGAGGTTGGGTGAATATTGTTAACTCGTGGAATGAGTGGGACCCGCTGCAGGAGGTCATCGTCGGATCAGCGCGTGGGGCGGCAGACATCGGCTTCGAGCCTGCGCTCTCTCCGTATTTTCAGCCGGATAGTCCGGGACGCAAGTTTCGTGGCCAGCCGGTGCATCCTTCCGTCGTGGACGATGCTGAGCGCCAACTGGATAACTTCGCGAACATTCTCGACCGTCTTGGAATCACGGTACGCCGGCTGGATCCGGTGGAGCACAGCATTCCAGTAAAGACCCCCGACTGGGAGATCGCCTGCGGACACGCTACCGCGTGCCCGAGAGACCTGCTTCTGATCATCGGGAATGAGATCATCGAAGCTCCCATGGCGCAGCGGGCACGGTACTTCGAGTTCCGGGCCTACCGCAGCCTGCTCAAGAATTACTTTGCTCGCGGCGCGCGCTGGACAACCGCACCCAAGCCCCTCATGTCCGACGCTCTGTATCACGAGCGCAGCCAAGGCCAGTCCGAAGCCGCGTTCGATTTTGCATCCGGCCCATTGCTCACCGAATTCGAACCGGCCTTCGACGCAGCCTGCTTCACACGGTGCGGGCGCGACATATTCTGGCAGCCCGATCTGGTCAGCAACGAATTTGGCGCCGAGTGGCTCCGGCGGCACCTGGGTTCCGCTTTCCGCATCCACCGCACCACGTTCCGCGAGCCAACCCCCACGCACATTGATACGACACTGGTACCGGTGAGACCCGGACTGGCCCTCATCAATCCAGAGAGACCGTGCACCAATGGCTCGCTGAATCTGTTCACGGCAAATGGTTGGCAACTTGTGACCGCACCGCCCTCGGTAAGGACCGGCCGTTCACCGGCGCGGGACGTGAGCAACTGGATATCAATGAACATCCTCATGCTAGACGAACGAACCGCCGTCGTGGAAGAGGCAGAAAAGCCGATGATGGACTTGATGCGCTCATTGAAGTGTGAAGTCATACCCTGCCCCTTCGACCGCGTGTATCCCTTCGGCGGTGGATTCCACTGTTGTACCGCGGACATCCGGAGAGATGGAACCCTGCAGTCGTACTTTCCGTCACTGACGTCGAGCGATCCCAAGGCCCAGGAGAAAAGTTTCACGTGAAAAAAACGCCGCCCCATTTCGGGACGGCGTCGCTGCTATTCCACAAGCAATGCGTTGACATCGCGGGCGATTCCGCGCTGTCTCAGCCTTGCGTGGGATGCAACACACGGAACGTGCTTCCACCGTTAGACCAGACCAGCAAGAGTGTGTCCTGGTCCTTGGGAACGTTGGCCAGTGCTTTCTGCACGTCAGCGGCAGATTGCACCGGGTAGCGATTGACTTCTGTAATGATGTCCCCGGGCTGCATGCCCGCGTTATCGGCTGAACTGCCGGGCAGCACTCGTTCGACCACTGCCCCATGGACGTTGCTGCCGGCTTGCATCTGTTGCCGAAGTTCTGGAGTCAGATCGGCCAATCCAAGACCCCAGCGCGGTTTGCCGTTTTCGGC
This sequence comes from Terriglobales bacterium, assembly GCA_035487355.1. Lineage (NCBI taxonomy): Bacteria > Pseudomonadati > Acidobacteriota > Terriglobia > Terriglobales > Terriglobales bacterium. Next base: position 28,683 of record DATHMF010000063.1, read on the forward strand.
GCTGGCGCTCTTGCTTTCGTCAGCGCGGGCTCCCATCGCGTCCAGTGTCACGGGCACGTTTACGCTGCTTCCATCCCGCATGACTTTCAAATGGATTGTCGTGCCTGGCTCCTTTTGTCCAACTCCCACTTGAAGCTCGCCAGCATCGTTCACGGTCTCGCCATTGAGCCCGGTGATGACGTCACCCACCTTCAATCCTGCCTTAGCTGCCGGTGAATCGGGTTCGACCTGTGTGATGACGGCCCCGGAAGCATTGCTCACGTGGAAGTACTTAGCCTCATCGGGAGTGACATCACTGATGCCGATCCCCATGTAACCGTGGTTGACTTTGCCGGAGCGGATGAGCGTTTCAACCGTGGGCCGCACGATCTGCGTGGGAATCGCGAACCCCATGCCCGAGAAGCCACCCGTCTGCGAGATCAGGAAGGTATTGATGCCGATGACCTCGCCCCGCGCGTCCACCAGCGGGCCACCGGAGTTGCCTTGATTGATGGCGGCATCGGTCTGGATAAATTCTCCAGGCGCTCGCCGATCAGCAGCATATGGATTCGGACGGTTCAGCGCGCTGACGATGCCGCGGGTCACGGTAAAGCGGAACCCAAGTGGGTTGCCGAAGGCCAGCACGGTTTGTCCGGGACGCAACTTGGTCGAATCTCCCCAGGGAACGCTGGGCAGATTGGATTCGTTCACCTTGATCACCGCCAGGTCGGTCAGCTTGTCCGCGCCCACCAGCTTCGCGGGAAGAATCCGCCGGTCAGTCAGAGTGACGCGAATATCGGTCGCGCCATCCACAACGTGGTTATTGGTGACGATGTATCCATCGGGCGAAATGATGACTCCGCTGCCCAAGCCGTGCTCGACTTGCGGCCCCGGCTGCATAGGCTGCATGGGCTGACCGAAGAACTTGCGTCCGAATGGACTAGAGAAGAATTGCTGCAGGCCATCGGAGTTGCCGCCGTCGTCATTATCGGCAGCATCGCTGCGATCACCTGAAGGTTTCGAGGTCACAGTGACATTCACGATCGCCGGAGTCACCCGCGCCGCTACTGTCTCCATGGCATTATCCAGCGCGAGCAATGCGTTGACGCTGTTGTCGTCAAGCGGCGCCGCGGCGGGCGCTGGTGCGGGTGTCGCCGCCCTCGCCGGCTTGGCGAATTGATATGTCGCAAGTGAAACCACCGTGCCGATTGCGACGACGGGCACGATTAAGCGGCGGGTGAGCGCCGCTTGCCAACGTTGAATCCAACTTCTCATGTTTCGTTTCTCCTTATCAGCAACTAAATATTTAGTTGTTAATTACAAAAAATTTTGGAGGCTCAGATCGAGTTCATCACGATCGTGGTCTGCACTTGCTCTCCGCCAATGCTCCTGACGGTGACGCGCCAGACGCGTACCCTCCAGACTCCCGCATCACTTGCCGTATCAAATGACGCGGATTGCACAAAGACCACCATCGGCGGACCCACGATGCCATTAGGCTTCACACCGGCGCCGGCAGTCTTCATCATCTTTGCGCACACTGGAACTACAAGCCGAGACGTATTGAACCGGACCAGAGTCGGCCTCGGTGTATTGGCATCAACATTGGCATCGGCATCGATCTGGGCCAAGGCCGTGCTCGGCGCGGCACGAAGCGAATCCATGCGGCCGGCGTCGGCTGACTGTGCCGGATGCGCGTAATCTTTGGCATGCGACGAACTCTGGATTGCGACCAACTCCGGCGTGTAGGGCACAGCCAGAAAGACCGCAACTGATAATGCAGCCATCGCGGCCAGTGCCGGAGGCCAAACCCTGGTTCCACTCGGCCGGTCTACATTCAGAATCTGAGCAATGCGCAACGAGGTCTGCCGCACGCGGCCCAGAACCGCCTGGGCCAACGTCAGTGCTCTTCCCTGCTGCATCTTCTTCGCCAAGACCTTCTCCGCCAACGATACCAGTGACGCCGCATAAGCTCTGGGGTTGGCCGTATGGGCCACAACCAGGTCGTCGCAAGCCATCTCGCGCTCCAGGGCGAGACATCTTTCGATCCACCAAACGGCAGGATGAAAGAAGAAAATTGCCTGCACGATTTTCTGCGCAAGGTTGGTCCAGTCGTCCCAGCGCCGAAGATGCGCCATCTCGTGCAGCAAAATTGCCTTGAGCTCTTCCACCGAGAGCTCATGCAGCGCCCAACTGGGAACGACAATCGCAGGCCGGAAAAATCCCAGAGCGGCAGGAACCCGAACGCGATCGGAGACGCAAAGCTTGACCCGGCGTTGTGCATTGAACTGGGCGAGAAGCTCGACCCCCAGAACCTGGATCCCCAGAACCTGAATCCCCAGAACCTGGATCAACGACGCATCCAGAGTTGACAGATCCACTTCCTGAGAATTGCGGCGCAGTTGCCGCACATGCCAGAGCGAGATCACGACTCTGCCGAGAAGCACCAGCACGACCGCAGCCCAGATCACAAATAAATAAACCGCCACGCTACTCGAGATCGTGAGCTGAGCATGGGGCGATCCGCTTGAAAATGCCGGTGAGCTTAGAAATGCCGGTGAACTTAATACTTGTGAACCAGGCCGCGCCAAAAACGGCAGCGCCACAATCGCCAGCAGGGTCCAGAACCATACTGCGAAGCGCGTCCCCGAATTGCGGGCGCCAAAAACGCGAAGAACGATCCAGCTTAAAGCAGCGATGGCCAGACCCCAGGCGATGGTGTTCAACACGCGTCCGGCTGAGACCTGGGCCACGGTTTCGAGATCGAGGACGCTCATTTTGCCTGGCTCCGTTCCAGCATCTCGCGCAATCGCTTTACTTCCTCATCCTCAAGATCGTCACCTTCCAGAATGTTCAAAACCAGGGCCTCATGCGAGTTGCGGAAGAAGCGGCTGACCAGGTGACGGATCTCGGCACGGGTAGCTTCTTTTTGTCCGATCCGCGGCTCGTAGATGTGCGCCCGGCCGTCCTTAATATGCTGGAGGTAACCCTTGCGTTCCAAAATACGAACCGTGGTCAGGACGGAGTTATAGGCAAGCGCCGGCTTGGCCGGCAGCCAGTCCAACACCTGCTGGACCGTGCCCGGCCCTTTCTGCCAAAGCACATCCATGATGCGCAGTTCGGCGCCGGTTAAGGTTGTGGATTGCTTCCGAGGCACCCGAATCCCCTAAAATTATTAGACCTTATTAGACTCACGAGGTTGCGGAACGTCAACTAAGTATTTAGTTGCTCCCGGACCCGGAATGGTTGCTTTGGAAATACAGTAGTTGCTTTTGAAATACAGCACCACCGCGGATTCCACGGATCACGCGGATTCTTCAAGAAGTAGTTCAATCGTCTTTTTAGGTTGGGCTGAAATTTCACGTGTATTGCTTTGTGCCCTTCGTGTTTCATTCCTTCGTGTCCTTTGTTTGTTAAACAAAGATTCTGGACTTTCCCCGCGCACAAGTGTAGGATGTTGGGCAAATGTAAGTAAGCACATACTTACATTGCCGGTGAGGTCACGATGAAGCCAGACAGGATTCGTTTACTCACGCTTTCAACCACAGTATTGCTGCTATCGCTCGGGGCTTTAGTTCTAGAAACGCAGAATCTGGAAGCCCAGACTTCTCGCACCCAGACTGCAGGGGCCCAGAATGCACCGATGCAGAATCCAGCGATGCAGAGTATGCAGCCGCCGCCACTGCCCGCTGCTGCGGGAGTCCAGCCGCCCGCCCAAACTTCGTCGACATCTTCTTTGCCATACGGGATGGGTCAGGCTCCGATCCCGGCACCTCCCATCCTGCCTCCAGCCTCGTGGTCCCCCGCAGATGAAAAACGGGCGCCGCCCGAATCGATGATCTACCAGAACTATTTCAGGCACGTGGGCAGCCTGGAGCAGGCGGCCCAGCAGGAAGACAAACAGCGGGGTGAGAGCGGGGCCTCGCCATGGCGCACCCATGAGCAGCGCGTGCTTGGTCTGACCGGCGAGGAAGGGAAAGTCCTGACGGCGGTAGCGCTTGATTGCAATCGTGAGTTGCAGTTCCAGGACCAGAAACTTGCGGCCATCAGCGATGCCTACTGGAACCATCCTACAGGCCAGCAGAAAGGCCAATATAAAGGCCAGGGAAAAACCCAATATAGAGGCCAATATAGAGGAATGTCCCGCGGCTTCCAGCTCCCACCACCTGAGTTCAGGCATCTGTCGGAGCAGAGAACTCAAATCATCCAACGCTACATTGGCCAACTGAAGTTGTCTCTGGGCGATGCCACCTTTCAGAAGCTCGATCGCTACGTAAAGTGGAACTTTGGCGGGCATTCCCTGCCTGCCATGTACCCCCCGTATATGTATGCGTATACAAACTTACCTGCATCTGCTCAAATCCCCTCCGGGCCACCAGTGCCCGAGCCGGCGCACGCAGTTGCCCAACCCGGGCCAGGCTACTCGCCGGCACCGCCGCCCGCAGATTCCCAACTCGCATCAGTCAACTCGCAGCCGCCGCCAGCAGATGCTCAACCCGCGTCAGACCAGCCGATGACTCCGGACCCGGCCCCAGCGCCCGCCGGCGACAACGAAGCTCCGCTGACCGTGCACGCTGGCGATGTTCTGCCCTGCCCCGTGGATGATGATCGTCTTTCCGCAGTAAGCCAGCAGAAATTCCTTACGGTGGATGGTTCGGGCAATGTTTATTTCACCGCCGATTTTTGCGTCTTCAAGCTCGACTCTTCGGGAACGGTCACGCGCGTGGCCGGCGGGGGCTCGACGCACGGACCACTCTTTGGCCCAGCGACCGCAGTCTTCCTCCCTTATCCTCATGGCTTGGCCGTAGATCCAGCCGGTAATTTATTTATCGGGCTGGGCGGAGCGCACCAGATCGTGGTGGTAACCCCCGGCGGAGCGCTGACCACGCTCGCCAGCCTTTGCGGCCGCCTCTGGCCGTCTTGCAGCGCGAGCATCAACGACATTTCTGACCCTGCGGGGATGGCCTCCGATTCGGCCGGCGACATCTATATTGCCGACGATGCAGGCGCTCGCGTGGAAAGGATATCGAACGGCCAGGTCACAACCGTAGCCGGCACCGGCACCTATGGCTTTTCCGGCGATGGCGGCCCGGCCACTGCAGCCGCTTTGAATGGGCCGCTCG
>DATHMF010000064.1 GCA_035487355.1 Terriglobales bacterium
GAACCGAGAACTGTTTTTTGATTGCTGAGCCCTGAATGATGACTTACTCCATCCCCATCCATAAGCCACTGGATTGCAATGACTTAACCCGGCATGGATTACTTAAAGTAATAGGGGGGCCACTGAGTACTACTTGGCGACTTTCCCTCGCACCACTGTGATCGAAGCCGGAGGAAGTGAATAGAGCGTGCCGTCCGTGGCGGTTACGGTTGAGACAGCTGCTGGACCATCCGGCTCGGCGAAGCCTCCCTTCTCCGTGGGATGCCACTGGTACTGGGCGCGGCCAAAGGTGGTCAACGTCACCGGACCGGAAAAATAGGTATCCGTACTGGCGCCTTCGTCTTCATTATGGAACGCGATGCGCACCGGATGAGGGTTCCATTGGTCCTTGTTAATCAGCATCAACGACCACTGGCCATCGGGACGAAGCAGCGCATAGGAGGTCACCAAAACGTTTCCGGCTTCATCGGCGACGTCGCTGGCTGCTGGGAAAACCTGCTGCGATCCGTTGCCGGGCTGCACCCATTCCAGGTTAATGAGTTGGCTGGCAAAGAACTGTGATGTGGGCTGCTGGATCACGAGGTCCTTATCCACGGTAAACAGACTGAAGGTGCCGTAGGAATCGTTGCAGCCGTGGTACATGCCCAGCGGCATGTAATGAAAATAGTAGATCCCGTTGCCGCCGGCGGTGAGGTAAGCGCCAATGTAGTCGGCCAGCCAAAGCGCGCCAAAAATATCAACGGAATTTTCCGCGGCTTGCCAGGCGATATTGGATTCGGTGATCAACATGGGGATGCCCGCGGGCACGCCATCCAACTTCCACACTTGCGTGATGTGCGTCACCAGGCGGGCCTCATCGTAGAGGCTGCTCCACTGGATCTTGCAGGGCTCCAGCGGATAGTGCTCGAAAGAGAAAAATGCCAGGTCAGACAAACGTCCATGCGCCCGCAAGTAGTTGACAAAGCGGCGCACCCAGGAGGTTTGCCCCTCGGCATCGGGCCACACTTGAATATCTTCATTCACGCCTTGAAAAGAAGGCCCGCCCAACTTTGCCGAAGGATCAACTTTATGGATCGCCGCCGCCCACTGGATGTAGAGCGCCGCGTAGTCTTCGGGCAGCATGTATTGGCCGTCGGCCTCTTCGCCCATCTCGACGTAAGAAACGGGATAGCCGCGCTTCTTGAGATACGCGATCTCATTGGCCGCGTTCTCGGGAATGTCATAGATCAGCGCGATGGGAATGATGGCGGGAAGTCCGCGGGTGTATCCACTGGTGTAGAAGAGGTCGAAACCTACCTGGTCGCGCTTCTTAGGATCAATGTCCGAAGCCTCATGCCAGGGATCAACCGATGAGCAATAGGTCGTGCTCTGGTCCTGGTCGGGAGTGTGCCGCAGCAGATCATGAAACTCGCCGTCGGCGCCAACTGTCCCAAGAAAAAGTTCGCGGATAGCATAGCCCACGCAGTTGCGGCGATCGGCCGAGCCGTGCGTATCGCAGGTGTTCGACGACTCGGTCATCAGCACGCGCAGGAAGCGGACTGGAATCGGCACGGACACAAGCTGCAGGGTCGCGTCGCCGCCGTGGCCGTCGTTAACGGCGCCGGAGGGAAACGCCTGCCACACGCCTTGGGTAGGGCGCTTGATGGGATCGTCGCCCGTCCAATACTGCACCACATAGCGCCGCGCGTAGGGCTCAGCCCACGCAATGCGGATGGCGTTGACTTGCTGCGCATTGGCCAAATCGAGGATGACCCACTGCGGATGCAGCGCGTCATCTTCACCCGTGAACGCCTTGCTGAGATATGGATTGCTCTTCCAATAACTGTTGAGGTCACCATCAGTCATGCGGGAGTAGCCGTCGTTTCCTGTGCCATCGTTGCGCGTAAATCCGCGATGCGGCAACGGATAGCCGTACGAGTGCTGGATCGGTTCCGTGGATGTCGGGTTGCCGGTGAAATATCCTTTGCCGGCAGGATCGCTGTGATCACTCCATGTCCCTTGCGGATTCCAGTGCCAGGCTTCAACAAACAGTTCGGTATTCTGGCGATAGCTGACCGGTTGCCATCCTGCGGAAAGCACTTTGCTCATGGTCGCGGGATTGATGAGTTTATCGATCGCGCCCGCGGGCAGGCGATCAATCCCGGCTCCGAGGGTCTGGGTCGGGATAAAAGAATTGGTTGCATGTCCCGGCGTGGCATCAACTCGGACGGTGTGAACGGCAGGTGCTGGTGTAGGTTGAGACTGCGTTGCGGCCTCGGACACGAAGCCGAATACGACAATGAATAACAGGACGGCAAAGCGTTTAGTTGGCAAAGCAATCTCCCTCGTTGAAGAATATTTATGTCAAACCGGGCCATCGTAACTATTGCTCGGGTCTCCAGAACATCATGCGCAGAGTTCCCTGCGTGACCTGTCTGCAAGTAGTCTTTTCCCGGCCCACCCTGGGCACCGATATCAGAATGCCCTCCATGTCAGTATCAAAGGTGAGCTCCGCGGTAAAAGCAACCCAAATTGGCTCACAGCCATTGTCGTAGATAAATTGGATTTCTCCGCTGAGCTTTGTACCGTCAATCGTGATATTGCGAAAGTGCAATCCATCAGGATCAGCAGTCTTGAAGCTTAGTTGATTGATACGTTGGACCGCTACATAAGACATGCCTCCGTGTTTCCAGGCGCCTTCGAAGGTCAGGTTGGCCAATGATTTCTTCATAGGCGGCAGAAGGTTTGTCTCCAGGTCCGTGAGCGCATCCTTTATCTTCGACTGGCTGCCGGTGAGTTCGCGCGAAGGCAGGCCGCCGGCAGAAGCTGCCGCGGCGTTCAACTGCTCAAATTGTCTTTTAGTCTCTACAAGTTTCTGAGCAAAATTCCACGGGGCAGATGCCGGGGAAAATGGATACCGGGAGGGGTTCCTGTGAACCCTCTTCTCTTCGGTCACCGCCAGGAATTCTTTTTCCAATTCACTGATCCGGTCCGCAAGATCAAATGTATCGCTCCGCCACGAACCAGGCCCATTGGGTTTCTTGTCATCCGCACTTTTTTCATACATGGCAACAGGACCAAGCACATTGGAATATGTTAGGGCTTGGCTTTCGCCTTGGGAACCATTTTGGGAACAGCCTTTACAGAATTTCACCATGCGTAGCTGAAAATCCCGGCTGCGCTGCAGTTCTTCCATTGCATCATCGGCAGATTGTCCGATGATCTGCCCCCAGCCCGGACCGGATTTTGGCGCTCCCAGGCGATATAAACGTACCTGCCATTGATATGGGTGCTCCTTCTCCGAATTTCCCCGCGCAACGGATTTGATCACGCCATCTCGCTCCACGTAGTATGCGATTTGCCCGTTCGCTGTCAGGGCAAAAGCCGACATCATACCCACGAGTAGACAAAATAAGCGCATTCAGAAGTTCTCCTGGTTTTTGGGTCTAAAAGAGCCTGCAATGCAGCCGCCAATATTAATACGATTTAATAGAGTTTTGCTTTTTAATTTTAGAGGGCTTCCGATCATCCGCGTTACGCTTAAAGACTTGCGCAAACCCTCGAATCACCTTGCGTTGCACATATTAATTTTCTGTTTAAATTTTTGTTGACAGGGCCAAAAACCAGTCTATACTTTCTGCCACCATTGACACGGTTTATTAAAACGTTTCAATCATTTGAAGTGCTGTCGGTTGTCAAAAACCGCAATGGCTAATCCCCCAACCTAAGGAGACATTTTGCTGTGAAACTCCAAAAAGCTCAACTTTGTAAATGCCTCTTTGTCTTAGGCATCTCGCTCATCGTGCTGCTGGCGCTATCGCCGGCATTTGCTGCCCCCAAGACCCTGCATGGGTTGATCACGTTGTACGGCTTTCCGGACAACTCTCCCCCCGGAAATGGAATTGCTTTTCCTATCATTCACTCCGGCGCGGGCGGCAAAGGAAGCAATGCTGACCCCATCACATTCGCCACGGCTCCGGCGGAGCACAAACCTGGCACCAGGGTCTATGTAACGGCTTTCCAGAAATATTTCATCATGGAAGATGAATGCGTCGCCTGCGACGGCGATTGGGCGAACGGCCACCATCGCCACATTGACCTGTGGACCAACAGCAATGCCCACTCCAACTTCTCGAAGGTAATCGCCTGCGAGGATACTTTGACCCAGAGCAACGGCACGTTCATCCTGAATCCTGCCACCAACCTGAAGGTCAGCTCCAAGCCGCTCTATAGCGACAGCAACGGCGGCACTTGTTTTCACTAAGAATTCGCGATCCAAAGCTTAGGGGGTTTGGCAGAGCCATGACGGCTCTTCCAGACCCCATTGTTTTGTTTTGTAGACACCAAAGATAATTTCATGCCAGCCTGTACTATCGAATCGTCTGACGAATCTAAGAATCCGGACTGGTGAAAATATTGTTTTCTTCAAGGCACTTTTTCATTTGCCACACACAGAAGCTTATTCCATCAAGCTGGGTACTGGCGGCCCGCCGGCTTCGAATGGCTCCAATTCTCGGCATAGCGATGCTGACGTGCGCGTGGGTTGTTGGAACAACGCTTTTCGGGCAAACGCCTGCCGGCCAGACCAGCGTTCTCACCTATCACTATGACAACGGCCGAACCGGACAGAACATCCATGAAACCATCCTTACACCTGCCAAGGTGAACCCGGCCCGATTCGGCAGGCTCTTTTCGCAGCCGGTGGATGGTTACATCTATGCGCAACCTCTCTACGTGCCCAAACTGGAGATTCCCGAAAAGGGACTACACAACGTTGTCTTTGTCACCACAGAAGGCGATAGCGTGTATGCTTTCGATGCTGACAGCAATACGGGAGCCAATACAAAACCGCTCTGGCAGGCCAGCCTGATTGATTCCCAGCACGGCGCGGCAGCGGGGGCCACACCGGTCAACATGCTTGCTGAGTTGCGCTGCGATGCCATAGTTCCCATGGTTGGAAGCACGAGTACGCCCGTCATTGATCTCAGCACCAACACGATATATGTGGAGAGCTTCTCCAAAGAGGGCGGGCACTTCGTGCATCGCCTGCATGCACTGGACATTCAGCGTGGAACAGAAAAAGCACCCGGACCTGTCGTGATTACAGCCAACGTTCCGGGCGAAGGCGCCGGCGGCACGAACGGCATGATTACTTTTGATGCGCTGCATCAGCTCAATCGTCCTGGACTTGCGCTGGTGAATGGAACCATCTACATTGCCTATTCCTCACACTGCGACCGATCACCAGCCCATGGCTGGATTTTTGCCTATGACGCGGCCACTCTGGCGCAAAAAAGCGTGTTCATCACTACACCAAATGGCCTGCACGGAGGGATTTGGATGAGCGGTGCAGCCCCAGCCGTAGACTCGGCGGGCAATATCTTCCTTACGACCGGCAACGGCACCTTCGACCCGGCGCAGGTTCGAACGACGGAATTGAGCAACGCTCTTCTCAAGCTCACTTTCAAAAACGATGAACTAAACGTGCTTGATTACTTCATTCCCTATGATTATGCGCGCTTGAACCGCCACGACCAGGACATAAGTGCGGGCGGCGTCTTGCTGCTTCCCGATCAACCGGGCAAGCATCCGCACATGCTGGCGGTTGCCGGCAAAGCGGGGACTATCTATCTGATTGACCGAGACCAGATGACCACGGATGACCAGCATCTGTGCGGCAAGGGCTGCACCTCCGACTCGGAGATTGTGCAAGAGATTCCACAAGCCCTCAACAGCATGTTCGGTATGCCCGCCTACTGGAACAACACCCTCTACTTCTGTGGAGGTGGTGACGTGCTGAAGGCGTTCTCGTTGCGCGACGGATTGTTGCGCACCACGCCCGGTTCGACTTCGCGAGAGACTTACGAATACCCCGGCGCAAATATTTCAGTCTCGGCCAACGGCAACATGGATGGCATCGTTTGGACATTGCAGACGGGTGCTTATGAATCCAAAGGTCCCGGCGTTTTAAGGGCCTATGACGCGAACGACGTTTCTCAAACGCTTTATTCGAGCAATGTGATCAGAACCAGAGACAATCCGGGCGGCGCGGTGAAGTTCTCTGTTCCTACCGTCGTAAATGGAAAAGTTTATGTAGGAGCGGCGGGATGTTTGAGCGTCTATGGGCTGTTGAAGGATGCGCCAAGATCTTCGATGAACAGGAAAAAATTAAACCGCAGAGGACGCTGAGGAGCGCGGAGGTCGCGAATCGCCGTCTTGCAATCTTAAGAACGGAAGTCCGAAGAGCTGCGAGCAGCATCTTCGGACTCCGCCAGTTTATCGAATCAAATCAGCCTAGAACTTATAGATCAAATCAAACTGCAGACGATTTAAGTAAGGATCCTGTCTTCCGGCCGGCAGTCCGGGCGCCAGGGACGAATTCTGCAGGTTACGATTCAACGTGCGGCCAATCCACCAGTTGAATGCAGCTGTGGTATTGCTGCGGAGCAGCCAATTTACATAGAAACGGTTCTCCAGCACGTTGGTCGGGGCGCGTAGTTCGCTCTCATTGAACTGCGAGATGACCGCGTCTTGCTCGATGCGCATCCAGTTGTAGCCGATTTGCACGTCGTTTCTCTGCTTCTGTGCTCCCACGTTGGTATCGAACCAATAGCCTTTGTTCTGCTTCGAAGGAGCAAAGACGCTCCGCCGGGCCCGCAGGTTCTGCTGGTATTCTGCAGTCACGTGCCAGGGAAAACGCTTCCAGGGAGTAAGGATGGTGTTATCCCAGATGAAATCCGCATACTCGAATCCAGAGATGAAAGCGCGTTTCTGTGCTGTTCCCGTGCCGGCGATGAAGGTTGCATTGGTAAGGGAATTGGCGCTGTTCAATACGCGCACCGCTGGAGTGAGGGGCGGAGGAAGCGGCGTGCCCACCGCCGGAGTCAACGGATTCTGAATGCAACCGGTCGAGGTCGTGCTGGCGCAAGGCAAGACCGGGAGTGCAGCTTGCGCGATTGGGTCAGCGCCATTCCAGTTCAGCACAGTCGCGGATGGAGTTGAGGTCCAGATTTTTGCCGGTTGCAACCTCAATACCGCCTGGCCGCCGAGCGCGTTGGAATCCACGCCGCGGTTGATGCTCGTGCCTACAAGACCGCCTGCGACTTCGTTGAAAAGCAATTGCATTCCTTCGAAAGAAACATTTTTGACGATGGGATTATTGAAATCCCAGGAGAATTTTTCGGTAAAGCCTTCAGGATTCAAATCGGGATCGAAAGTAAGATCGGTGTGCTCCCAGTCGTAGGCGAACTTGCCGCCGGTGAGCTTGATCCATTTGGCAGCTTGCGGCTGGTAAATAATGTAGCCGCGATCAAAGCCAACGGCTTTACGTTCGAAAAAATTGGTAAATGTTTCGTTGGTGGAAATGGGATCGGCCAAAGAGGCTGCGCCGTTGACGTTCGCTCCTGAGGCGACGTAGATGCCGCCGATGAAATCCTCTCCCAACTTTCCTTCCACACCCACCCGCAAGCGAACGCGAGCACGATTACGGGCAACGCAGGCAGCGCAGCCGCTGTAGTTCTGAAATATGCTATCGGAGCGAAGGCGAATATCTCCGCTGATGCGGAAGCGCGACAGCACGCTCTCAACCCCGCCAATGCGCTTTTGCAGCTCTTTGTCAGAAGTTGTCTCCTGCCCTACGCTGGATTCCAGTTTGGCAACATCAGTTTTGAGGGCTACAACTGCCGTGTTGGCTTGCTCAGAGGCGGTCTCGGCGGTGGCAGCCTGAGTTTGTGCCTGGCTGGCCGTCTGCTTTGCCTGGACGTAATCCTGCTGAAATTGTGCCCCTCGCTGGTCGCGCTGCTTCAGATCTTCTATGAGTTGTTGGATTTGCTGTTGTTGAGTTGTGACGGTTTTTTCAAGCTCTTGCAGCTTGGTCAGCGTAGGGTCGACCGCATTGGCCTTTTTGTGTTGCCGTCGCAGTTTACTCTTTCCTGAATTTGCGTGCGCGTGCAAGAGTACAGGCACGGCAAGCAAGAGAAGTACTGCAAGTTTTTTCATATCGCCTCTCGGAACGGATGGTTTTTCTACAGATTTTTCTTGCTGCAAAAAGGAACAAACTTATAAATCCACTGATGAGTATTGTTAAAACAATGATGTAAGCGTATTTCCGCGCGTAGGCCTGCCTTTGTTAAGCAAGCCGCAAATGGAATTTTTTTACTAGGAAAGGGTCAACAACAAGATTGAGGCTGTGAAGTAGACTTCATGATTAGGCTTCAACCTCATATTCTTTGATTTTTGGGATTGCATCCAGATAGACAGGCGCCGGTACGGGGCCGACATTGCCAATGAACTCGGAGACAAAATCGCTCGCCGGGTGTTTATAAATTTCCTCAGGCGTGCCAATTTGTTCGATTCTGCCGTGGTTCATAATCACGATGCGGTCGGCGATTTCCATGGCCTCATCCTGGTCATGGGTAACAAAAACTGTGGTAATCGCCATCTGCTGATGAAAGAGACGCAACCAGCGCCGTAGCTCTCTTCGGACTTTGGCATCCAGCGCGCCAAAGGGTTCATCGAGCAGAAGCACCTTGGGCTCAACCGCCAGCGCCCTGGCCAGAGCAACCCGTTGCCTTTGTCCGCCGGAGAGTTGTGAAGGCAAACGCTTCTCGAGTCCGCCGAGTTGAACAAGATCCAACAACTCCAAAACCCTTTCGCGAATCTGGGTATTGCTCTGGCCAAGCTTTTTCTTGCGCACCTGCAATCCAAAAGCTACGTTCTGCAGGACGTTCATATGCTTGAACAGTGCGTAATGTTGAAAGACAAATCCAACTTGCCGGTTCTTGGGACCAATGTTGGTCATATCTTCTTCACCAAAGAATACCGAGCCGCTGTCTTGCGTCTCCAATCCGGCAATGACCCGCAGCAAGGTCGTCTTTCCGGAGCCGGAAGGCCCAAGAAGGGCCAACAACTCGCCAGCGCGGATGTCGAGGCTGACATTTTCGGAAGCCACGAAGGTTCCGAATTTCTTGTGGATGTTGCCGAGATGAATTGGAATGACGGTTAACATTACGTTTTACTCCGGAAAATGAAATCGCTGTATAGATCGGTGGTAATCCAGCGTTCGGCCATGGCCTTGAGCACCAGGCTGGCCAGGGCAAAAAGTGCCAGGATGGCAGCGATGCTGAACGCGGCTGCGGTGGCGTATTCGTTGTAGAGAAGTTCAACGTGCAGCGGAGCGGTATTGGTCTCTCCGCGAATATGGCCGGAGACGACAGAAACCGCGCCGAACTCTCCGATGGCGCGGGCCGAGCACAAAATGACCGCATAAAACAGGGCCCAGCGAATATTAGGTAGAGTCACACGCCAGAAAATCTGCCAGCCGGAGGCGCCAAGAGTTACTGCCGCCTCTTCTTCTTCATGGCCCAGAGCCTCCATCACCGGCATCAGCTCCCTGGCGATAAAAGGGAAGGTCACAAAAATCGTGGCCAGCAAAATACTGGGCCAGGCAAAGATGATCTTAATGTCATGCTGCTGCAGCCAAACCCCGAACCATCCCTGGGCGCCGAACAGGAGCACGAAGACCAACCCCGAGATCACCGGCGAAACGGAGAATGGCAGGTCTATCAGGGTCACGAGAAAACTTTTTCCCCGAAAAGAGAATTTCGTAATCGCCCAGGCGGCGGCCAATCCGAAGAGCAGGTTCAAGGCAACTGCAATGGTGGAGGTAAGCGCGGTCAGCTTGAAAGCAGCGACTGCGTCAGGATCATTGATGGCCTGCCAAAAGACAGACAGGCCCTTGGACAGCGCCTCCACGAATACGAATGCCACAGGGACCAATACCAGGAGCACCACGAAGAGACTTGCCGTACCAATAAGCAGAATGCGGGCCCACAGTGGGTCGCGATGCACAACACGACCAAACTCCTGGGTGAGAAGTTTGGTTGGGGTTTCCGCGAATATGACCTGACTCATACTCCCGCGCGCCGGAAAGCTGCGGCCCTCCCATGTTGATAAAAATTAATGAAGAGCAGTATGGAAAAAGAGATGACCAGCATGATGACGGCCAGCGCCGTAGCTCCGCTATAGTCGTACTGGTCGAGCTTGGTGATGATCAGCAAAGGAGCGATCTCAGTACGAAAAGGCAGATTGCCCGAGATGAACACTACCGAACCGTACTCGCCGGCGCCACGGGCAAAGGCAAGCGCAAAGCCCGTCAGGAGAGCCGGGAATATCTCTGGAACCAAGATCCGCCAAAACGTATGCCATCGGTTGGACCCCAATGTGGCGGCTGCTTCTTCCAGTTCAGGATCCACAGCCGCTAGTACGGGCTGAACCGTCCGCACCACAAACGGCAATCCCGTAAAAACGAGCGCGATCACAATCCCCAGAGGAGTAAATGCAACTTTGATTCCCAGCGGGGCAAGCCATTTCCCGATCCATCCGTGAGGAGCATACATCTGCGTCAAGGCAATGCCGGCCACGGCGGTGGGAAGCGCAAATGGAATATCCACCAGGGCATCTATGATTCTTTTTCCGGGAAATTTATAGCGCACCAGGACCCAGGCGATAAGGACTCCGAAGGCTGCGTTCACAGCGGCTGCCATAACGGCAGTACCAAAGCTCAGGCGGAGTGAAGCTAAAACGCGCGCCGAAGTCGCCGTTAAGTAAAACGCGTGCCACCCCATGGTGAACGTCTTGGCAAAAAGCCCCAGCAATGGAATCAGTATCATCACCGTTAAATAAGTGAGAGCAAATCCCAGCGTAAGACGAAAACCGGGCAGCACGCGTTTTGGTTTAATCTGCGTCATTTCTATAAGGGCTACTTCCCTCCCGGTGTGTATATCTGGTCGAATATTCCGCCATCGGCAAAGTGCTTGGCTTGCGTCTGCCGCCAGGTTCCATACAGTGATTGGAATGTAAACAGGTGTAAGTTCCCAAATTGCGACGCGTGTTTCGCCAATACGGTCTTATTGATGGGACGATAGAAGTTTTGCGCTATGATTTCCTGCCCTTGGTCGGTGTAGAGAAAAGACAGATAGGCCTTAGCGACTTCTGCTGTCCCTTTTTTGTTGACCATCTTATCTACGACAGCGACCGGCGGCTCGGCCAGAATGCTCTCCGACGGGGAGACGATTTCGAACTTGTCGGGCCCAAATTCCTTCAACGCCAGATGGGCTTCATTTTCCCAGGCGAGCAGAACGTCCCCGATTTCACGCTCTGCAAAGGTCGTGGTAGAGCCGCGCGCGCCTGAATCCAGAACGGGAACATTCTTATAAAGCGCGGCCACAAAGTCGCGGGCTTTGGCCTCATCGTTTCCGTTTTTGCGATACGCGTAGCCCCAGGCCGCAAGATAGCTCCAGCGTCCGCCACCCGAGGTTTTGGGGTTGGGAGTGATGACCTGGACGCCGGGTTTGATTACGTCCGGCCAATCTTTTATGTTTTTTGGATTTCCTTTGCGTACCAGGAAGACGATGGTCGAGGTGTAGGGTGCGCTGTCGTTAGGAAATCTAGTTTGCCAATCCTGGGGGAGAAGACCTTTATCGGCTAGAGCGTCAATGTCATACCCCAAACCGAGGGTCACCACATCAGCCTCAAGACCGTCAATGACGGCACGCGCCTGCTTGCCGGAACCGCCATTGGAGAGATCGATGGTGACATCAGTGCCGGTCTTTTTCTTCCACTCGGCAGCAAATGCAGGGTTGATATGTTGGTACAGTTCGCGCGTGGGATCGTAAGAAACATTCAGCAACTTCACTTGCGTTTGAGATTTATCTGCTGCTACTATCCAAAACCTGCTTGCTGCTGCCAGCAATACCCCAGCTACCAGTAAGGCAGGCACAAAAATCTTCAAAATCGTTTTCATTCCTTAGGGTTCCTTCGTTCTTTATCAGCTAAAAAGCAACGGCCTGGAGCGCTGCTCCAGGCCGTTGAGGATTCGTGATTGCGATTCAGGAAGTTACTTCAACATCGTATGGCTCTCCTATCGCACCATTCGCTCCGCAACGGCTGGCGACAACAACAACACGCTGCCATGCTGGTCTGAGTGCGATTTTGGGCTGCCATTTTCATAACTATTTCCGCTTATGTATCAGGGTGTTGCCGGCTAAATCTCTTAGAAATCCTTCTGCAAAACTAAAAACCCACTCGTTTCGTTTGCGAGTGGGTCTCTAAAATCTTAATTTATAAAGAAATCAGGGGAGTTCCCACAGCGCCGTTGACACACAACACGCAGCCATACAACAACAGCGCTCTTCGATTGAACTCACACCAATCATGATGGCTAAGGCTAAATGAAGGGTGGGCCGATTGTCAAACTCCCAGAATCGGGGGCCTTACGCGGCCCCTGCCGCATTCGAGATCATCCGAGCTTTTTTGAAACGGCTTATATCAACAGTAAGTCTTTTATAATCAATAATATAATTTGGATTCCAGGCTGTTAAAACCGGTCTAAAGATCGGCTTCATGACCCCTGAAGAGCAACTTTTGGTATTGAATTTGCTTCAAAATAACCTTATAATACTTAGTTTTTTAGCAGTAGTTTGGAAGCACAGAAGCGTCTTGAATTCTGTTTCAAAAACAACCGTTGGTAACTAGTTCAAAAGAAAAAATTTACGGGTTCTGTGAATCCAATAGGGCTCTTCTGGAATCCAATCTATACGACTCTTTCATAAATTGCTTAATTTTAAGGTGGAATAAATAAATCATGGCAAAACGTCGCGGAAATCCTAACTGGGGCAAACCCGAGCCGATTGGCCCGATCATCCCCGTTGTAACCTCTTTCGAGCAGGCTGTAAAAGAGTTTAAGCTGTCCCCTGACCAATATCAGCGCTCTATTCGCTTGCGCGAGTGGGCTCGCCGGAACAAGAACTCCAAGTACATTCCTGAACCGTTGCTTCAGGCTTGGGGTTTTGAAATCGAGAACACTCTGTAAACAAACTACCGAATGAAAAAGGCCGTCTGCGGACGGCCTTTTTCATTTGCGCTCTCCACCTTTACCCGCTTGAGCCGATCTAGTCTCCCTTCAACTGCAAAAAAGCCGTACTATAGTACGGAGCTGATGGGAGTTTTCGGCATGACTTCGATGACGCTGCCCGCTTTCGAGAACCGGGAAATCCTGGCAATCGTCGTAGGGGCCAGCTTTGCGGCCGGACTTAATGTTTATGCCACTGTCGCCACCCTCGGCCTGCTGGGACATTTCGATGTTGTTCCCCTGCCGCCCTCATTGCACGTTTTGACGAGTTGGTGGGTCATAGGGCCGGCCACGGCCATGTTCGTGGTCGAATTCTTTGCCGATAAAGTCCCAGCTTTTGACTTGGTGTGGAATGCACTGCACACTTTTATCCGCATACCCGTGGCCGCACTCATGGGATACGCGGCAACATCGCAGCTTTCTCCACAGGCGCAGCTCTTCAGTGCACTGCTGGCTGCTGCAATTGCTTTTGCTGCGCACAGCGGAAAATTTGCGGCCCGCGCAGCCATAACGCCCTCGCCTGAACCAGCCTCCAACATTGCGCTTAGCGCGGGAGAAGATGCCATTGCGATTGCGCTTACCTGGTTTGCTACAGCTCATCCGTATATAGCGGCGGCATTGGTTGCCATTGCGCTGGTCATGGTGATTGTGTTGGTCCATCTGGTCTGGAAGGCCATGGTCAAGCTGTTCCGCGGCCTGCGAAATCAATTTGCAAAGTGGGCGTTGGTCTGACTCTGACTAGCCACATTCGCCCCCGGCTGCTATAGTTTTGCTCTAACTCTTAAGGCTATACGCGATTGATTGCCCTAATCTACAAAGACAAGGACATATAACTTCATGGTTCGTCTGGTTCCACGTGAAACTAAGTTCTTCGAGATGTTCGCTGCCATGTCGGCCAATCTTATGCAGGGTGCGGTACTGCTGAAAAACATTCTCGATACGATGGAAAATGTTGAAGTACGCGTACAGCAATTGCATGATATTGAGCACGTGGGTGATGACATTACCCATTCGATTCTCACCAAACTCAATTCGACTTTCATTACACCTTTTGACCGGGAAGATATTCACCGGCTGGCGACATCACTGGATGATGTTCTGGATTTTATCCATGCGGCCGGGGAACGGCTGGTGATGTACAAAATTCTCACTGCGCCGCCTTCATCATCAGAGCTGGCACAAGTGATCATCAAACAGTGCGAAGAACTGTCCAAGGCGGTTTCGCTGCTGGAAAAACACGATCATGTCCTGGAGCACTGCGTGGAAATCAACCGCCTGGAAAATGAAGCGGACACCATTGCGCGTGATTCCATTGCCCGGCTGTTTGAACGCGAAAAAGATCCGATTACATTGATCAAGATGAAAGAGTTGTACGAAGTGCTGGAGACTGCCACTGACAAAGCAGAAGATGCAGCTAATGTACTTGAAACTGTAGTTTTGAAGAGCGCCTGATCCCAGTTCTGACCGAGGTCGAACTTTTTGCATCTGAACAGTACACTGATTCTTACCGCCGTCACCGTCCTGGTAGCATTGTCTTTTGATTTCATCAACGGGTTCCATGATGCAGCCAACAGTATTGCCACAGTCGTCTCTACTCGAGTACTTTCACCCAAGCTAGCGGTGGTGTGGGCCGCTTTTTTCAATTTTGCGGCTGCGTTTGTGCTGGGGATCGCCGTGGCCAAGACCATCGGCAAGGGCTTGATCGACTTACACCATGTAACCCAGTTTGTGGTGCTTGCGGGATTACTGGGCGCCATTATCTGGGACTTGATGACCTGGTATTGGGGGCTGCCCACTTCTTCCTCGCATGCGCTGATCGGTGGATATGCCGGCGCAGCTATTGCCCGCGGCGGGTTCAGCGTAATTATTCCTGCGGGATGGAACAAAACGCTGATCTTTATCATCGTCTCTCCTTTGTTGGGATTTCTGCTCGGTCTGGGATTGATGGTGGCCACCTCGTGGATTCTGCGCCGCGCGACTCCGCGGCAGGTAGACCGATGGTTTCGCTGGCTGCAATTGGTGTCTTCGGCCGGCGTCAGCCTGGCACATGGCGGTAATGACGCTCAGAAAACCATGGGGATCGTCGCGGGTGCGCTCTTTGCCGGCGGTTACATCACGCAAACGGAGATGAATACCGACTGGGGCCCCTTTCACTATCCCATCATTTTTGGGGCGTATATCGCCATCGCCCTGGGAACCTACTTCGGGGGATGGCGCATTATTCGCACCATGGGAACAAAAATCACCAAGCTCAAACCAGTGGGCGGATTCTGCGCCGAGACCGCCGCCGCCATCACCCTGATGGGCACGGCGTTGACCGGAATCCCGGTGAGCACCACGCATACGATTACCGGCGCGATTGTGGGAGTGGGATCGACGCAGCGCGTCTCCGCTGTGCGCTGGGGAGTTGCACGGCGCATCGTCTGGGCATGGGTGCTTACCATACCCGCCGCGGCGCTCATGGCCGCAATTGTTTTTTGGCTTATCCGATTGGTGCATCGCGGAGCGTAAGCGTTCAGCGAGCCTCCCAGATACGTTACAATGCCGCATGCTCAGACCTATTAGCGATGAATTGCTGCAACCTGGTTATTACATCGGATGGGGGACACTGGCCCTGATCAACGCCGGAATCGCCCAGGGGAAAAACCGCAGCGGACTTCTTTGGTTCATTCTCTCGATCCTCTTTGGCCCGCTGGCTACGTTTATTTTGGTACTGCTGCCGAAGGCATAGCTTTTAGCTTTTAGCTTTGACTCTGCGAAGCTGCCAAAATATGCGCAGCTTCGCAGCTATCTATCCCTTCACGCAGACCACCTGCTTGAGCGTGTACACAATCTCAACCAGATCTTTCTGCGCTTCCATCACCGCGGAGATAGGCTTGTAGGCGCCGGGAGTTTCATCAATCACATCAGCATCCTTGCGGCATTCAACGCCCGCAGTGGCTGCCGCGTGATCGGCCAGCGTGAATTTACGCTTGGCCTCGCCGCGGGACATGGCACGGCCCGCGCCGTGGCTGCAGCTCATGAAGCTCTCCGGATTTCCCAAACCGCGCACGATGAACGACTGCGCCCCCATGCTGCCGGGGATGATGCCCATATCGCCTTCACGCGCACGCACGGCGCCCTTGCGGGTCACCATGACGTTCTGGCCGTAGTGGTTCTCCCAGGCAACGTAGTTGTGGTGGCAGTTCACCGCCTCCACGTTGGCGTCGAAGGCGGGCACTTCTCCGCTCTCGCGCACCGTGCGGATGATGTTGCTCATCATCAACTGGCGATTCGAGAAGGCAAAGTCCTGCGCCCACTTCACGGCGAAGCAGTAGTCGTGGAAGTGTTCGGTGCCCTCAGGCAGGTAGGCCAGGTCCTCGTCGGGAAGATTGATCATCCACTTGCGCATATCTTCCTTGGCAAGCTCAATGAAAAATGTCCCCACACGGTTGCCCACGCCACGCGATCCACTGTGCAGCATGAACCAGACGTTCTGGCTTTCATCGAGGCAAACCTCGATGAAGTGGTTCCCTGTGCCCAGCGTGCCCAGGTGGTTCACGGTATTAGCGTGCTTGGCGCTCAGCTTGGGATGCTTGGCGGTGATCTGCTCGAATCCTTCCTTGAGCTTGCCCCAGATATCCTGCGCCGGCGCGGGGATCTCGTACCATGCGCCGCGGTCTCCGGGGCCTCCGTTGTTGGTGCGTCCGTGGGGCACGGCCTTCTCGATTGCCGAGCGGATCTTCGCCAGGTTGTCAGGCAGATCGCGGGCGTTCAGGCTGGTCTTCACCGCCATCATGCCGCAGCCGATATCCACGCCAACGGCGGCAGGAATGATCGCGCCCTTGGTGGGAATTACGCTGCCCACAGTTGCGCCGATGCCCCAGTGCACGTCGGGCATGGCGGCCATCCACTTGTAGATGAACGGCAGGCTGGCCACGTTGAGCAACTGCTTTTCAGCAGCAGCTTCCAGGGCAACGCCGCGCGTCCAGGCCTTGATAGGCACGCCGTGTTCAGGTTTGATTACGTTGTACAGTTTTTCAGTCATAACTTTCTCTTTTCGCTTCGTTCACCACTCGTCTAAGCTCGCCGGTTTCAGCGCTCGCCTCGCACTCACTTCATCATTACTCCCCCACCCCCCATTACTTGGAGTAGTTCATGCCAAGTTAACTCATTTCAATCCAATGACATGCGGCACCCATCGGAGTAATGACTCGGATACAAGTCCTCAGTTGCTCTTTATAAGGCCCTTGAATAGGAACGCCGTGTTCGGGTTTGATTACGTCGTACAGTTTTTCAGTCATAACTTTTACTTCCATTCCCGTTTTCCACCCACCCACTTGCTGGATAGCCGACTTCAACGCTAAGTCATTAAAAACAAATGACATATATCCTCATTTACTCCCACTTGCTGGTAGTGGGGCTGCAATTCATTGATAACCGCTGCAAACCCTCAGCTTTTGGCTCGGGCACCCTGATCCACTGACTCAAGACGCAGCTCAAGAAAATGATAAGCGACAACGCCTTGAAGACCAACAGTTTGATACCATTTTGATACCTCTCTCACAGCCAAAGCTCTGCAGCCGTAAAGGCACTCGCTTTTGCCCAAGAAACATTTCGGCAGAACCTTGCCCTTTTGGAGCTTCTTTTTAGTTGTTGAGATTTGCGTAGGAAAGTGCGCCGAGGATACCGCTTTGATCTAGCTGCGATAATTGGACGCCCGGGCGCCCGCAAAGCCGGAGTGCGGCTTTGTTGGCCTACGCAATAAGGTTTGCGTTTTTTGTTTCATAACGGGCGTTTCCTACGCGAGTATGAGAATAGCACAACAAAAGCAAACCACAAAGGACACTAAGGATGAACCACGAAGGGCACAAAGGACCACAGCTTTCCTTGCGCCTTACACCTTGGGCCTTGCACCTGCTTTATTGTTCGCTGCTGTAGCTGATCTCGAGCGTGCGGCTGCGGATACAGGCGACGGCCAGTGCGACCGACGCCAGCAGCAGAAGCCCTAGCACAGTGGCCCAGGCGGCGACGGGTTCTGTGACCACCGTGAGCAAGGCCAGGATGCCATCTGAGGGGGCGTTCACCGGACAGAGGTGCTTGAGATAGAACGAGACGCTCAACCTCTGCAGCATGGCGGGAAAAATTCCGCTGAAGGTCTCCCATCCCAGCATGACGATTCCGGGAATAATCGGGTTCTTGAAGATGATGGTGAGCGTAAGGAAGATCGCCCCATAACCGATGCAGGCCAGGGCGGTGATGCCGAGATATGCCGCCAGTTGCGCGAGGCCAGGTCCGTGAAAAACGTAGTCAAATCCGGCGGACCTGACGTGCCAATAGACCAGTACGAATGAGAGCAACACGCCCGCACCAAACGTTAGCGTCGCCATCAATACCCCTGCCAGAAACTTGCCGATGATCAGCAGCTCGCGCCGCAGCGGGGCAAGAAACGAGTAATGCAACGTGCGCTGCACGATCTGGCCGCGAAACAGCCAGGTGAAAACTCCCATGACGCCAAAGAAAATCCCGAGGCGCAGGTAGTAGAGTTGGAAGATGCCGGCAAACATGGTGGTCTCTTCGTCCAAATAGGACTGGAAGGTGCGGGCAAGCGACGCATTCCCATATGCGTTGCAGTTCAGGCACGGGATTTGCAGGACATATATCCCGAGAATCACAACGGGAGCAAAAGCCAGCAAATAGATCGCTGCGGCCCGCAGGCTGAAGAGATTATGTTTCAATTCCTGCCGCACGACGGCCATTACCTGGTGGCCCCAGAGCCGCCAGGGCTGACGGGTAATCCATGTGCGCGCGCCTGAACTATTGCTCGCCTGACTCATATGCGCTCTCCATCGGAACCGATTAAATACTGATACACCGAGTTCACATCATCATCGGCGGGAGCGACGGCTTCGACTTGGATGCCATCTTCGACGATGAGGCGGTTCAGCAGCGAATAGAACTCGTCGGCATTGGTGGTGCGAATCAAGATGCCTTTGCCATCGAGTTGCAGTTTGGCTTCGACTGCATGGTTCTGGGCAAAGACGCGCGAGGCCAGCAGCTCGGGCTGGGCGCAGCGAACCAGAATCTGCATAGGATGTTCTTTGACTTCGGTGCGGACATCGGGGATCTTACCCTCGGCCACGATGTATCCGCTGCTGATGAGCACAACTTCATCGGAGATGCGATCCACCTCATGCAGGATGTGGCTCGAGATCACCACATGCATGCCCTCTTTGCCCAAGGCCTCGAATAGCGCCATGGAAGCGGCGCGGGCCCGGGGATCGAGACCATTCAGGGGTTCATCGAGAATGAGGACCGTGGGATGATGGCTGATGGCCTGGGCCAAACGAATACGCTGGCGCATGCCTTTGCTGTATCCGGCAACTTTGCGGTCGGCGGCTTCGGTCAGTTCCACGCGTGCCAGAGCATCTTCAGTAAGGCGGCCGGCTTCCTGATGGTTGAAGCCGTGCAAGCGCAGCCAGTCGTGAATAAATTCGCGTCCGGTGAGGCCTGGCGGAAAGGAGTCAAACTGGGTGCAGTAGCCGAGCACGCGGGCAAGCTTTTCCGGTTGCGAAGGAGCGATTCCCAGAACGCTGATGGCGCCGTTGGTTGGCCTGATGAGGCCGGTCATCAGGTTCATGAGCGTGGTCTTTCCCGAGCCGTTGGGTCCTACCAGGCTTGTGACTCCGGCCGACAACGAAAGGTTCACGCGGTTCACGCCCAGAACCTCGCCGTAAAACTTGGAGACATTTTCGAACAGAATGCGATTTTGAGTAGGTACGCTCATCCGCGCACGACCTCACGGGCGCGTAAGCGGCGGTTCAACAGCAACAAGCATAGTGAACAAACCACGAGAACAACCATCCAGGCCTGCCACAGGGGAATGGGCGGCGGTAGAAGCGGAACCACTGCTCCTGGAGGCAAGTGGGGATGTCTGGCGTGAGGATTTGCTGCCGCAACCTCCTGCCCTAAACGAAACAGGCTTGGCCATATCACGCCGAAGATGAGGTGAGCGATATTCAGAAGGTGTCCCCGGGTGGTGCTCAGAATGCCGTTGATCATCTCAGCGAAAGCTGCAGCCACAAAGAAGATGCCAAACAGAAGTACGCTGGCCACAATGCGCCAACGCACCCAGGCGGAGATGGCCAGCGACAGAAGAGAGATAACGATGATCCATAAAATACCGGAGAGGAAGATGGAACCCATCATCCAGTAGTTCTCCGCGAACCAGCCGGCGTCGGCCAGACCAGACTGCAACCCGAAAAGCAGCAGCACCGGCAACCAGGTAATGGATGAGAGCAGGAGGAAGAGCACACCCATCTTGCCCAGCACGTACTCGGCACGCGAGAAGGGGCGCGAGAGATACAAAGGCAAAGCCTGGTTGGCCAAGTCAGGCGCCACCAATCCGGGACCCGCCCAGGCGGTTATGAGAAATGCGAACATGCCCTGATTCATCAGGATCTGGCGAAAGAACCTGGGATCGATTTCAACAAGGGTCCGCCCGACATCGTTCATCTGGAGCAGAGCACGCGCCGCGGCGCTGTGACTCAGATAGATCACAACCGCGGAAAGAAGCAGCGGTATCGCCGAAAGCACCACAAAGGCGGTAAACGGGCGCGAGTCGAAGAGGGTAGAGAGTGAATAGCGCGTCAGGACCAGGAAGCGCGACCATTGCGCGGTAAGCTGGCCGTCGTAACGGCGATAGGTTCGTTTATAGACGGCCATTTGGGACTGTCCCTTTTAATCTTGCGTAAGTAATTTGCTGCTCAACAGAGGCCGGGGCTAAAGCCCGACTTCTTAATTTAAGCTTACCCCCGGCTAAAGCCGGGGGCTCCCACCGTGCGCCGCAAGCGGCGCAATTGGAGAAGCACTTGGTTCTTCCATGGCCCGCAGGAAAATATCTTCCAGCGAGTCACGGCGGTGGTTCATGCGCCGGATCTGTACACCCTTTTCAGCGGCCAACTTGTAGATTTGCCGCAGTTCAATCTCATTGGGCAAAACGATCTTCATGCGTCCGCGGCTGAAGAGGGCGCATTCGCATCCCATGTTCTCGGCGGCTTCGGCGAAGGCGTTTTCATCGCCGATGGTCTCGAGTTCAAGGAACTTGCGGTTGGCCTTGCGCTCTTCCTCAAGATTGCACAGCGCCGCAATGCGGCCGTCATTCAAAATCAAGACCTCGTCGCAGCACTCCTCCACGTCGTGCAGCAGGTGGGAAGAGAGAACGAGGTTCATTCCCGGCGTATCGCGGATCTCGCGAATAAGCTGCAGCATGCGCAGACGCGCCGGCGGATCGAGACCGTTGGTAGGTTCATCCAGAAGAAGCAGGTTGGGGCCGTGCGCGATGGCCTGCGCCAGCTTGGCCAACTGCTTCATGCCGAGCGAATAGGTCCCCAGCTTGCGATAGCGGGCCTCGCCCAGCCCGACATAAAAGAAAGCCTCATGTGCGCGCTCCAGGGCCTCTTCCGCGGGCAATCCGGCGAGCTCGGCCATGTAGCGCACAAAGCGCACGCCGCTCATGCCGGCAATGAAAGACTCGTTCTCGGGCATGTAGCCGATCATGCGGCGCACCGCCATGGCGTCGCTGCAAACGTCGCGGCCATGCACCCGCACAGTGCCCTTGCTGGGTTTGTGAAAACCGAGAAGCGTATTGATGAAAGTGCTTTTGCCGGCGCCGTTGGGGCCTAACAAACCAATGGCCTTACCATTGAGCGCTCCACTGAGACCGTGGAGTATTTCACGCCCGCCCAGGCTAACTGTAAGGCCATCGAACTCGATAATTGGCAGCATTCGTTAGATTAGAACCGCGTTTTAAACCTCAGAGGCTAAAGCCCGCGCTCAGGGCCCGACTCAAGTTCGGGCCCTGATACATGTCTTCTCGCTTCAAAATTCTTAAGGCAACCAGTTCTAGATACGTCAATCTCCTTTACTTGGTTCCCTTGGCCAGATCCAGCAAGCGGGTCAACGCCAGAGTATCAGGATCAAGCCCGGGGAATTTACCGTTGGTCACAAATTCAATCTGCGACTCCTCGCCATAGGCCACCGCCATGCTGGGCTTGGAGTCGGCTGCCAGCTCGCGCAGAGACTGAAGCTGGCTGGGGGTGAGGCCCGCAACCGAATCCAGGAGCGGCGCCAGGTTCTGGTAGTACAGCGCCGAGACGTTAGCCTGAGAATTCTGGGGGAGGAGGGCCAGGAACTGCGAAGAGCGCGCCAGACTATCGCTGCTGTTCCGGGTGGCGATGGCTTGCACCAGGATGGCACGCGACGGCCCCGCGATCATGTACCCATCGGCAAAGGTATAGTAGAAGTCTGCGAACGAATCGGCCGAGAGCGCGTGCACATGATAGTAGGTGCGTCCTTCGAACTGGGTTTCGTCATAGGCCAGTTTGGGATAGTTATGCTGAGAGGCTTCGTCATTGTGGTCCTCTACCAAGGTGTGCAGGGTGTTCTGCAATCTTCCAGAGTCATTCACTTCAATAATGAACTTCCAGGAGGGCGTGGGAAGCACGGGCCCATCGAGGGCAAGCGTGGCCTCTCCACCCAAGGTGCTGGCAAAATCATCGCGCAAGCTGAATTTCAGCTTTGACTCCAACTCCGCAAGTTCAGACTGAGCTTGCGGATTGCTGGCCTGGCCAAAGGAAAGCAGATCGTCAAACATGGCTTCGGGCTTCTTGACTACAAAAGAGGCCACCGCACTTGCCTGGGGTGAGACAAATTCCAGAGCACCGATGGGGGCGGGCGCCGCCAACCAGGAAGCAATGCCATGGCGCGGACCGTTGAAGATCAAAACGGCGTGGTTTTCGCTCGTGCTGTTTACATCTTTGGACTCGGCAATCAGATATTTGAGATCGCCGAAGCCGGAGAGGGAAAGGTCTTCCTGATTTCTGGGACCCTTTTGATACATGGCGCGGTGCTGGTGCAGACTTGCGATGTCTGCCGTGAAGAGCAGGCCTATGCCATTGGAATACAGGTTGGTGAGCAACTGGCCGTAAGGAGTTTCGGCAAAACCGCTTTCGGAACTGGATTCAATCCTTGCGATCGTGCTTTTGAGCAGCCCCGGATCAGGTGAAACCAGGACATATTGCGGCAGCACCACCGCAAACAATTTAGTTTCAGGACCGTTGGCAACGACACCATCGAGTTCTGAGGCATCGAGCACTTGAAGAACAGTTCGCCCACCGGGGTTGTTGTTGGCATTGGCAGCCTCGCTTTCCAGATACTCCCGCAACCCTGCACGCTGCACTTCCGCCAGGATCAGCGGTTGGCAGCGTTCGCCTTGCTGCACGACGCTGAATACGGCCTCGTCTCCAAGATATTGGCTGAGCGTCTGGAATTTTTGAATCATCTCCTCCAGCGAGGGATGCCGGCCAGCATTGACCTGCTCCCACCATTTATTCAAAGCATCGCTGCTCTGCAACTGGTCATGCAGAAGCTGATCGGCCTGCTTGAGGGCATCACCATAGTTGGGAGAGCTGGCATAAAGCATGGTGTCTTGCGGTACGAAGCGAAGCAGGCGGCTGCTGTAACGCAAACCCGGCATGGGAATCTTCGCCAGTTTCTTTTCCAAGGAAGCGAACTGGGCCAGTAATTGAAGATACTGGTCGAGATTTCGGCTCCAGGCGATCTCTTTCTTCACCGAGACGGCTTCAGCGCCACTTGCTGTCGAAAGCCCATCTCCCGGGCGGAGCGTCTGTTCCTCGCCGGAGTATGAGACCTTGACGGCGCCCTCGATTACCATTACCCGCGAGTCTCTAATCCCGCTGCTGACCGCGAAGATGGTTCCAGTCACGGCAACGCGGCAATCTTTGGATAGAACATAAAGATGTCCGCTGGTCCGGTGCGCGGCTTGAATCAGGATGTCACCGCGTTCAAGATGGACGGTAGTGTTTTTGCGGCCCTGGCTGACGGAGAATTCTGCGCGCTCGTTCATCTCCACGTGGGAACCATCACTCAGGCGGACAAAAGCGTGACCGCCATTAGGAGTGCGGAGGGTTTCATCCTCGGCAAATTGATCACCGGGACGAACTGCCTGCTCGCCATTGGCTGAAACGCGATACAGCCCTCCGTCAATAGACTCGACAGTGGCCCGCGGTCCGGGCGGAGCGAAGAACCGGTCGCTTTGCATGAAAAGCGCAGCAGCACCAACCGCAACAACAATCATGGCGGCGACGGCATACATCTTCCAGGATAGAGGATTAGTTGCAGCCGAGGGCTTGGCCGGCTCCCATGCAAGCGGAGCAGCAGCGTGCTCGAAGTAACGGCTGCAGCTCACACATTCGTGCAAGTGAGCTTCGACCAGCAACGCGCGCGGAACCGCCAGCTTCTTGTTCTTGTAGTCCTCGAGCAGGGCGCGCACGTCGGCGCATCCGTGAATGGCTCCGGCAGTGGCCGAGCTGCTGGGCTGTGCCCACAGACGGGCCTCGCTTTCGCGCACAAGCTCAGGATTCGGCTGGTCTGCACGAATGGAGTCAATCGTATTTTTTAGTAATGTCTTCAAAGTGTCTTTGGAAGTATTGGAAGTATTTTGGCTGTTCATCGGTTCCCTCTCATGCGCGCCTTGAACTCGCGCTCTAACAGACGCCGCACCCGATAGAGGGTCACGGCGACGGTGGCGTGCGAAATGTGGAGCATACGCGCGATCTCACGGTTATCGAGCTCATCGAAGTAACGCAGGATGAAAATCTCAGCCCAGCGCGGGTTCATGCCGGCAAGAGCGCCGCGCAGCCAGACCTGAGTTTCTTTGGACTCGAGCATGCGGTCGGGAGAAATCTTTCCCCCAGCAGGCAAATCTTCTTCCTGCAGAGGAATGCACCGCCCGTCTCGCCTGGAACGCAACACATCGAGCGACGCATTGATAGCCGCGCGATAAACATAGCCTCCCAGGTTGGAGACCAATTCGCCCGCGGGACCTCGCCGCAATAACCGGAGAAAGAGCGTCTGGAGAACGTCTTCGGCATCGCTGTGACTGCCGGTGATGCGGTAGGCCGCCCGGAAGGCATTGGTGTAGTGAGTGCGGAAGACCTCTTCGATCTCACTGGACCACGGGCGAAGTTCCTTGGTTTGAACCATGACTGCGAATGTTTTCATCCTGCTTACCCCGTCTGTTATCTATGACGATGAAAAGCGGGGATTATTAACGAATATAGCAATTCAGAGTTGGTGTATCCGCGCCAGCACCGGGGCTAAAGCCCATTTGTTTTTGCATCTCAACGTGGGCCTAAAGGCCCACTCTTCCACGGTAGCGGACACAGTCACGGTAGCGGATACAGTAATCGTGAAGCGCTATAGACACCTGAAGAACGCAATAGTATCTCGCTTCTTGCAGGTAATTCCACAGACTCTGATGGATAATATTCGGCTTGGATAGACTCGCGGATAGTCTCCTTATTGAATCTTGATCGAGTTCTCGAGGTTCCACGGAACATGCCAGGAGTTCCAGGCATTCCTTCAGGAGAGGCAAATGATTTCTGGTGCTCACGTAATTGTCTACAGCAAAACGCCGAGGCGGACCGCGCATTTTTCCGCGACGTCCTCGGGTTCAAATCCGTGGATGCGGGCCATGGCTGGCTGATCTTCGCCCTGCCGCCGGCAGAAGCCGCGTTCCACCCGTCCGATGAAAATGGCGCCCACGAACTCTATTTTATGTGCGACGATCTGAAAGCCGAAATGGCTTCCCTCGCGAAGAAGGACGTTAAGTACTCTGAAATTCAGGAAGCACCATGGGGTTCCATTACGAAGATGCGGCTTCCGGGTGGAGGCGAGGTTGGCCTTTATCAGCCGAAGCACCCTACGGCCTTAGGCTTAGTCTTGAAATGAAGCGCCCGTCAAATTAGGAGACCACGGACTCGCACTACAAAGTGCTTCCCTACTGGCTATGTTATATTTTCCTGCCCGGAACAGCGTATGACAATGGCGTATCTGGGTGGCATCGTTGACATTTTTATGACATTAGGGAGCTGCGCATGAAAAGGTTCATCCTCGGTCTCATTTTTGGCGTATTGATAATTCCGGTAGGAGCTTACTTTTATTTTTCGACGGGCAGCGCGCCGGTGGCCACTTCGGCCCCGCCCCTGCCTTTTGAAAAACGGCTGGCACACATGGCGCTTGATGCTCGCATCAAAAAAGAAGCACCCGCTACGCCGGCCCTGCCTGTGAATGATGCCAACCTGCTTGCCGGTGTACCGATTTATCTGCAGCACTGTGCAGTATGCCATGGGCTTCCGGAACAACAGCCCACAGCCATAGCCAAAGGTATGTTCCCCAAACCTCCGCAGTTGTTTCATGGCAAGGGCGTCACCGATGATCCTGCGACGGAAACTTACTGGAAGGCAGCCAATGGCATTCGGCTGACAGGCATGCCAGGGTTTAAAGGGTCTCTGTCTGACAACGAGCTCTGGCAGGTAAGTCTACTGCTGGCCACTGCAGATAAGCTGCCAGCCGCAGTTCAGTCGGCCCTGAGTGGGAGCGGTGCGACGGCAAAAGAAGCAACGCCAGCAGCGAAGAGTGGGCATAAGAAATAGCTAGTGAAGCAGAGCTTGGACGAGTTTGCGAACACCTTCGCGGATGGCTTTCTCACTGTATCCCGCATAGCCCAATATGAGACCGGGTTTCCGTCCGGCACCAAGATAAAAAGCGCTGAGCGGCAGGGCGGTGACTCCGACAGCAGCAGCCTGGCGCACAAGCTTGCGGTCATCACTTCCCTTTTGTAACCAGCCAATCGTGTGCATACCTGCTTCCGGGCGACGTATATCCAAAAATCCCTTTAGTTCTTTTTCGACTGACTCCACCAGCGTTTCCACTCGCTCCAGATAAAGCGCACGCATTCTTCTGATATGACGGCTGAAATGGCCCTCGCTGATGAACTCGGCCAGCACCGCCTGCTCAATGGTGGGCGATTGCCGGTCGGTAATCGCTTTGGCCACCAGAAAGCCTTCCACCAGATCGGGTGGGACAACCAGATATCCGAGACGCAGAGCAGGAAACAGCACCTTGCTAAACGTACCGAAGTAGATGACGCGCCCGCGATGGTCAAGTCCTTGCATCGCAGCCAGAGGACGGCTGGCGTAGCGATACTCGCTGTCATAGTCATCTTCCAGAATCCATGCGCCTGATTTTTGCGCCCAACTGAGCAGCTCCAGCCGCCGCGTCAGTGACATGGTCATGCCTAAAGGAAACTGGTGCGAGGGCGTAACGTAGACCATGCGCGCCCGAGGCCCACGTGCAATCCCCTGGCGGACATCGAGCCCGTCTTCATCCACTGCAACTGGTATCAGTTTGGCTCCAGCGGCATTCAAGGTGGCATAGGCACCTAAATATCCGGGCTCCTCCACCCACACCGAGTCGCCGGGTTCGAGCAGCAGACGAGCAGCCAGGTCCATGGCCTGTTGCGCTCCGGAAACCACAATTACCTGCTCGGGCTCACAGCGCACTGCACGCGCCACGGCAAGATAAGAAGCGATGGCTTGGCGCAAGGGCGTATATCCACCGGAGTCTCCGTAACCAAGCAGTTCGCTAGGCCGTTTGCGCCATCGCCGATTCAGAAGCCGCGTCCAGAGATCAAAAGGGAAAACATCAAACGCAGGAACTCCGGATTGAAACGGCCTCGGCGTTATTGCTTGACGGAACCTGCTTGATCCATACCTTGTCAGACGCATTCCCTGGCGAGACCAGCGGCGCCTTTTACCCGATGCAATCGCGCAGGCGGGTGTGGTTGTGACGCGCAGCATCTCTTCCGGCAAAGCACGCGCCACATAGGTTCCAGAACCTGTAGCTCCTTCCAGGTATCCTTCGGCGATCAGTTGCTCGAATGCGTTGAGAACGGTATTGCGGGAGACGCCCATGTCTTCTGCCAGAATGCGCGTAGAGGGCATTTGCTGGCCGCGAGTGAAGCGTCCTTCAAGAATGCCGCTGCGCAACTTGTCATAAAGCTGGCGATAAAGCGATTCCGATGACTTAGGGTTCGGCGCAAGAGCAGCAGCCACAGCGGCAGAAGAGACTCGTCTCATGCAAATATTAGAACATAAAGTGGCACCATAATTTGTCGCGAAAGTGGCTCTTTAGTTCATACCGCTTTTCGGGCACACTAACTGGTTGCATAGAGGAAAATCCGATGACCGAACAGCGGAAAGCGATGTCAGCGACCAACCAGCCTGCGCCTGCGGATGAAGGGCAGGCAACCACGCAGTCGCAGGAAAAACCTAAGCAAATCATGACTATCGAACAGGAGCTTATCCGCAAGCTGTTTCCTAAACTTCTTTATAACTGGACCCAAGGAGAAATGAATATGAAGTCAAGACTGGATGCGACCAAAGCCTCCCCCAGCGCTTACAAGGCCATGCTGGGACTGGAACACTATCTTGCTCAAAGCAGCATTGAGAGACCGCTGCGCGAGTTGGTGAAGATGCGGGTTTCACAGATCAACGGATGCGCCTATTGTCTGGACATGCACAGCAAAGATGCGCGCGCCGGTGGCGAGACGGAGCAACGTCTGTATCTGCTGAATGCCTGGCGCGAGGCCCCCTTCTACTCCGACCGTGAGCGGGCTGCTTTGGCGTGGGCCGAAGCTTTGACGCTGGTCCATGAAACACACGTTCCGGATGAAGTATATGAAGAGACCCGCAAACATTTCAGCGAGGCGGAATTGATGGACCTGACACTGTTAGTCACCACTATCAATAGCTGGAACCGGATTGCGATTGCGTTTCGCTCCGTTCCTGGAACCTATAAACCAGCACAGCAAGCAGTTGCTGTTTAAAACCGGCAGAGATTGTGCGCCTCCAAAGTTGGAAGCAAAGCTCATGGAAACGAATATACTCGCTACGCAAAACACAGGTGAACGATCTCGAATTCGACGGCATCCTGAACGAGCTGTTCCGGGCGAGGCAAGCAATATCCTCGCCCAGGGAACGGTTGCGCACGTGGGTTTTGTGAAGGATGGGCAGCCGTATGTTATCCCTTTCACCTATCACTATGATCCGGCGCAGCCGCAGCGGCTGTATCTGCACGGATCAACCGCCAGCCGCACCCTGTTGCACCTGGCGGCGGGTGCACCCGTATGCGTAAGCGTTACGCTCGTGGAGGGCTTGGTTTACTCGCGGACGGCGATGAACCACTCCATGAACTATCGCAGTGCGGTGTGCTTTGGCCATGCACGCCTGCTGGAATCAGAACAGGAAAAGCGTGTGGTATTCGAAGCCATGATTGGCCGCTACTTTGAAGAACGCACGGCCGGACGGGATTATCAAGCCCCTACTTTGGAGCATCTCAACGCCACCACGCTGGTGGAAGTTGAAATTGAAGAGATGAGCACCAAAGCGCGCAGCGGCGGTCCCACCGGTCCGCATGATGCTGATGCAGAAGCTAAAGGAAGCTGCGGAGTGGTGGAGGTGGGTTCAAGTAAGTGTCCTTTTTCCGGAGCCTCTCCACAAAGTAAAACTGCAGCCAAGACCGATAAAGCTACTTTAGCAGCGGTGCGTGGATATAGAGGTCTGTGTTGAGATCGAAAAGCGAGAGGCCGCATATCAGCGCAAGAAAAATGCGGAGAAGAAACGAAAGGCTGCCTAATCTGTAATCGCCGCGCCCGGTCAACTCAACCGTTGGGCGTCTACATTGTCAGTATAGAGTTGCTATGGAGTCATATGAAGCTAGGACGAATTAGTGCCATCTTTCGTTACCCAGTTAAGTCAATGGCCGGTGAATTACTAGATGTTGCAAGGCTAAGTTGGCATGGCATTGAGGGTGATCGTAGGTTAGCTTTTCGGCGACTCACTGACAAAAGTGGGATGCCCTGGCTGACAGCGAGCAAATTACCGCAGTTGCTCCTCTATAAACCATTCGGGCTCGACAGCAACACTGCCGAACTGCTTCCGACGCACATTCGTACGCCGGACGGGAAAGAGTACGAACTACGAAGCGACGAACTACGGGAGGAAATTTCGAGCCGGTATGGCAGTGATGTCGAATTGATGAATCTCAGACATGGCGTCTTCGACGAAGCCTGTATTTCGGTAATCAGCCTCGGCACAGTGCATGGCGTCGAGCGCGAGTCAGGCCGAGACCTTGACATTCGCAGATTTCGACCAAACGTTGTGATCGAAACCGATAGCGCTGAGCCGTTTGAGGAAGACAGATGGGTGGGCCGCGCATTGATATTTGGTGAAGCGAACAGCGGGGCAGCCCTCAGGGTTACTATGAGGGATGAGCGATGTGTCATGGTTAATCTTGACCCAGACACAGCCAAGCCACATTCTGAAGTGATGAAGACTGTTGTTCGTATGAACAAGAATTACGCCGGCGTATACGGCACGGTGTTTAGGGCGGGCGAGCTTCGTGTCGGTCAAGTCGTGACCTTGGGAGGGTAGGACATAGTGAAGCGCATCAGCGCCGTTGCACAGGCACGCCGCCCACCAGCTCGTTGGACCGGATCGCGGGGAGCCAACTGCCACAGGTCAGTCAAGTATAGAATTACTTAAATCAGGACATAACTTCTGCAGACGTCAACAAAGCCCACCCACATTCTGAATGACTTACGGCACAAAATCATCAAACGGCAAAGCAGGACCAAGAATTTGGTATTTGCTAATAGCAGCTTTTTGGGAGTATAAAAACCTAGCGTAGTAGCCAGCCTGAACGCCGCCCCCCCAACGGACAGGAGACGAGGAGGCCCTGGTGGCCAACCCCGGGCGTAGGCCGCCCTCCGACACACATGCCGGTATTGCCGGAACCAATCCGGCGCCCGTTCGAACGTTGCATGAAGCGGAAGCGCTCTATCGCAGCCTGTTCAATCAGATAGCGGATGCCGT